>NZ_JBBKBV010000021.1:0-59423 GCF_037892815.1 Oceanobacillus sp. HCA-5259
GGTTTCACATAAAGTGTTGCATTTAATATTGCAATTTAGGAAAAGAAAAGATTTAATAGATTTCTTGTTCTGTCATTCCTTTGCCACTTACGTATCCCACTCTAATTCCTCAAAATGATAAGAAATACTAGCTAAAGCATATATTGCTGCTGTTTCTGTACGAAGAATCCTTGGTCCAAAACGAACTGCCTGAAAATCGCGTTCCGTTAAAGCTTTAGCTTCATTCTCGGAAAAGCCGCCTTCTGGACCGATGCAAATGATAAGGTTCATTCCCCGTTCCAGCTTCTTTAACACTGTTGCAAAAGATTGAAAATCACTTGATCTAGCTTCTTCCTCATAAGCGAAAATACAAGCATCATATTGTTTACTAAGTTCAAGCAGTTGTTTCAAAGTTACAGAATCTTGAATGGTTGGGATTAGGGAACGATGACTCTGTTCGCTAGCTTCTTTGACAATCTTCTCAAAACGCTGCTGTTTTTTGCGCATTTTTTTCTCATCCCAAACAACAATCGAGCGTTCCGCCTTATAGGGGATAAAAGAAGTTGCACCAAGCTCAGTTCCTTTCTGGAGAATCAACTCAAATTTATCCCCTTTTGGCAATCCTTGTGCAATCGTCACATTGATCGGCAGTTCAACATCTTGCCGAACCCATTCCATAATCCTCGCGGTTACCTGGTTGCTAGATATTGCTTCAATTGCACAAATCGCTGTAGCTCCATTGCGTCCTGTACAAATAATTTGATCACCCGGTTGACTCCGCATGACTCTGTAAATATGATGAACATCATCTCCTATAATCGTTACCGCTTCGTCTGACCATTGTTCATCTTCGAGGATAAAATATCTTTGCATGCCTTTCACCTACCGACCATCAAGATTGCTTGGGCTTTCTTGCTATAATAGAAATCCAATCTTCCAATTCATTCTGTTCTATAACTTCAAAACCTTGTCTTCTTAATTCTCCAAGAACCATTTCTTGCTTATCCTTAATAATTCCGGAAGTGATAAAGTAACCGCCTGCCTTTAAATTATTCCATGCATCGTTAATAAACTTCACAATGATTTCAGCTAAAATATTAGAAACGATGACGTCAGCATCTAAGTGTATTCCTTTTAATAAATCATTTTGCTCCACGGTAATCTCGCTCGCCAAGTCATTTAATTGAATATTGGCCTTACTGCTCTTCACCGCAACTTCATCCAAATCAAATGCATGGATTTTTGCCGCGCCTAATTTAGCAGCAGCGATTGTTAAAATTCCAGAACCGGAGCCGACATCAATAACCTTGTCTTTCGCCTTTAAATACTTTTCTAGTGCTTGGATACTTAAGATAGTTGTCGGGTGAGTACCTGTACCGAATGCCATTCCGGGATCCATTTCAATAATGACTTCATGTTCATTTGCAGGTCGATACTCTTCCCAAATCGGTTTAATAGTTATCGTATCAGTCACTTGAACAGGCTTATAGTATTTTTTCCATGCCGTTGCCCAATCTTCTTCATGAACATCAGTTAAGACAATTTCATTTTTTCCTAGGTCGTGAAATGTTGCTAATGCATTAATCCTTTTTGTAATTTCATTAATCGTGTCTTTTAAATGGCTATTGACAGGTAAATAAGTTTTAATCCGGACACCTTCATCCGGATAATCTTGTGGATCCAGCTCATATATTTCGCCAAATTGTGCTTCTTTCGCTTTTACCAAGTCAAGTGGATCTTCTATAACTAATCCGCTTGCTCCAGTTTCTTGCAATATATAGGAAATGGATTCAATTGCTTCGTTCGTTGTATGAATGCAAATTTCTGTCCAGTTCATTTTATCCATCCTAACCTATTGGATTCGATATGTATAAAGATGTTGCGGGAAACCGCAACATCTATTAATCACCTTTAAATGCTTTTTTAAAACGCTGAAAAAAATTGGTGTCTTGTTCTTCGGTTGAATCATTACCACCGATTTCATTGAATTCTCTTAGAAGTTCTTTCTGTTTCTCAGTTAATTTCGTCGGTGTTACGATACGAACTTGAATATGCTGGTCTCCTTGACCGCGACCGCGAACGTTTGCGACACCTTTACCACGTAAACGGAATGTTTTACCTGTTTGTGTACCAGCAGGTATCTTCAGCTTAACTTTCCCATGAACAGTAGGTACTTCGACTTCATCTCCTAAAGCTGCTTGTGTGAATGTTAGTGGGAGCTCACAGAAAATATGGTCGCCATCCCGCTCGAAATAATCATGTGGTTTCACACGAACGACAACGTATAAATCTCCTGGTGGCCCTCCATTAACACCGTCTTCTCCTTTTCCTGCAACACGGATCTGTTGTCCTTCATCAATCCCAGCAGGTATAGAAATGTGGATTTTACGGCTCTTCTTCACGCGGCCGTCACCATGACAGGTTGAACATTTTTCTCGAACGATTTTACCTGTCCCATTACAGTAATGACAAACTCTGCGATTAACAACTCTGCCAAATGGTGTATTCTGTTCTTGGTTTAACTGTCCTGAACCATGACAGTGGGAACAGGTTTCCGGCGTTGTTCCAGGCTTTGCACCACTTCCATGACAAGTACTACATTCTTCTTCCCTTGGAATGGTTATATCGAGTTCTTTACCAAATATAGCTTCTTCAAATTCTAGTGTTACTGTATATTGCAAATCAGCACCTTGTCTTGGTGCGTTCGGATCACGGCTTCTTCCACCGCCTCCAAAGAACATATCGAAAATATCACCGAAACCTCCGAAGTCTTGTGCATTTCCAAATCCGCCGAAACCTTGCCCGGAAGCACCAGCATGACCGAACTGATCGTATTGCGCCCTTTTCGTGTCATCACTCAATACTTCATAGGCTTCCTTCGCCTCTTTAAATTTCTCTTCGGCATCCGGTTCTTTACTCACATCTGGATGATACTTTCTTGCCAACTTACGGTACGCTTTCTTTATCTCATCTTTAGATGCTCCTTTATCTATTCCTAGAACATCATAATAATCTCGTTTACTCAAAGTTTAATCACTCTCCTGCCGAACTTTAACATACGTTTCATCATATCACTTTCCCCAAAGTAATAGCAACTAAGGGGATAAATTAAGTTCGCTGTAATTATCCTGAAAAAAGTCAAAGTCAAGAGAATCCTGACTTTGACTTTTTCGTTAAAATCTATTTATTATTTTCTTCGTCATCTACTTCTTTATAGTCTGCGTCAACGACATCGTCATCTCCAGACGCTTCCGTTGCACCGCCTTCTGCTTGTTGCTCCTGTTGCATTTGCTCATATAATTTAACAGAAAGTTGCTGTACATGCTGCTCAAGTGCTTCTTTTTTCGCTTTAATATCTTCAATATCAGTACCTTCTAAAGCTTTTTTAAGCTCTTCTTTAGCAGACTCTGCTTGGGCTTTATCTTCTTCAGATACTTTATCACCAAGATCAGTAATTGTCTTATCTGTTGTGAATATGAGTTGATCTGCTTCGTTACGAAGATCTACTTCCTCACGGCGCTGTTTATCCGCTTCCGCATTCTCTTCAGCTTCTCTTACCATCTTATCTACTTCTTCATCGGATAGACCAGAAGAAGACTGGATTGTGATGGATTGCTCTTTATTTGTACCTTTATCTTTTGCACGTACGTTTACAATTCCGTTTGCATCAATATCAAATGTAACTTCGATTTGCGGGACACCACGAGGTGCTGGCGGAATATCCGTTAGTTGGAAACGTCCAAGCGTTTTGTTATCTGCTGCCATTTCACGCTCCCCTTGAAGTACATGAATGTCTACAGCTGTTTGGTTATCTGCAGCAGTAGAGAATATTTGAGAGTGGCTTGTTGGGATTGTTGTATTTCTTTCAATCAGCTTCGTTGTTACGCCGCCCATTGTTTCAATTCCAAGTGATAGTGGTGTAACGTCCAGTAATAATACGTCCTTAACATCACCAGCTAATACCCCACCTTGGATAGCAGCCCCAAGCGCAACCACTTCATCAGGGTTAACTCCTTTAGAAGGTTCTTTACCAATTTCTTTCTTAATTGCTTCTTGAACTGCAGGAATACGAGTAGAACCACCAACTAGAAGAACTTTATCAATATCACTTGCTGAGAATCCAGCATCTGATAATGCCTTACGTGTCGGAACCATTGTACGTTCTACTAAATTAGAAGAAAGTTCTTCAAATTTCGCACGAGATAACGTCATTTCTAAATGTAATGGCCCAGCTTCTCCTGCTGTAATAAACGGTAGTGAGATTTGTGTTTGGGAAACTCCAGATAATTCTTTTTTGGCTTTCTCTGCAGCATCTTTCAAACGCTGTGTAGCCATTTTATCCTGTGAAAGATCAATGCCGTTTTCTTTACGGAACTCTTCCACCATGTAATCAATAACAACCTGGTCGAAATCATCCCCACCTAGACGGTTGTCTCCTGCTGTAGCAAGTACTTCGAACGTTCCATCACCGATATCAAGGACGGATACGTCAAATGTACCTCCACCAAGGTCGAATACAAGAATTGTTTGATCTTCATCTTCTTTATCAATTCCATATGCCAAAGCCGCTGCAGTTGGCTCATTAATAATACGCTCTACTTCAAGGCCAGCGATTCTTCCAGCATCTTTCGTAGCTTGACGCTCTGAGTCATTGAAGTAAGCTGGTACCGTAATAACTGCCTTATCAATTTTTTCTCCAGTATAGTCTTCTGCATATGCTTTAATGTGCTGTAAAATAATTGCAGAAACTTCTTGAGGTGTATATTCTTTATCCTCAATTTTTACTTTGTAGTCTGTACCCATATGGCGCTTAATGGACTGAATTGTATCCGGGTTCGTGATTGCTTGACGTTTTGCAATCTCCCCGACTTGCCTTTCACCATTTTTAAACGCAACAACAGATGGTGTTGTCCTGTTACCTTCCGGGTTCGGAATTACAACAGATTCTCCACCTTCCATTACTGCCACACAAGAGTTTGTAGTACCTAGGTCAATACCGATTATTTTACTCATACTTCTCATTTCCTCCTTGACTGAATCACTTATTTATTAACTTTAACCATAGATGGTCGGATCACGCGATCTTTTAACATATACCCTTTTTGTAATTCCTCAACAATGTGGTTTGATTCGTGAGCTTCATCTTCAACTTGCAGCACAGCATGATGCAAGTTTGGATCGAATTCTTTACCCTCCGTCTCAATAACTTCCACCCCATTGTTTGTCAGGACATCTTGCAATTGACGGTAAACCATGGAAATCCCTTCAATCAGATTACTCGTAGCTTCCGTCTGTTCTACTTGTAGGGCTCGTTCAAAGTTATCAAGCACTGGTAGCAAGTCATTCACGATATCTTGAGCCTTATACTTCCGCTCAGCTTCTTTTTCCTTTTGCGTACGTCTTTTGAAGTTATCATATTCTGCCTGCAATCTAAGTAAGCGATCGTATAAATCATCTTTCTCTTTTTGAAGTGCTGCAAATTCATCATCATTAGCAGCTGTTTCTTCATCCGTAATAACTTCTTGCTCAGCTTCTTCGACAACATCCGCCTCTTCTGCTTTTATTTCTTCATTTGCTTGTGCTTGCTCTTTATTCTCTGCCACAAGCGACACCTCCACTCACTATATTTCCGTAAAAAACCAGCAGAAATGGTGGTAGGGAATTATAGACACAGGTGCCTTCCCCTGCCACGCATCGAAACTGCTCACTCTTTGTCCTTATACCACATATATAAGGTATTTGTCATTTCATTCGACAATCCTTTTAGTAACGAAATAACTTTACGATACTCCATTCGTTTCGGACCGAGCAGTGCAATTGTACCAATCTGCTCTTCCTCATGACGGAGGGATGAAGTGATCAAACTGAAATCTTTAATTGCTTCTACTTCATTTTCATTCCCAATCGTCACTTCAATACCTGGGGTCGAATCCTTAAGTAACTTAATGAGCTCATCTTCTTTATCCATCAAAGTATAAAAAGAGCGTACTTTGTCGATATCATTAAATTCAGGCTGCATCAGCATGTTCGATGTGCCGCTCACATATACCTTCACTGGATAATCCGTTAAAAAAATCGCTTTTAAATACTTCAAAGAGTTTTCGTAATCATCCAGATAGCGTTTCATAATGTCCGCCATTTCAGTATAAAATATATTTTGGAGCTTCACAATCGGAATCCCGACCAGCTTCTGATTAATAATATTTACGAGCTTTTCCAAGTCAGAAGCATTAATTGCTTCTGGCAATGAAACCATTCGGTGTTCGACATGTCCCGTATTTGTAATCAATATCGCAACAGCAGTCTGCGAAGAAAGTGGCACAATCTGCAGTTGCTTTAATTGGGTTTCAAAAATTTCAGGACCGAGAATGATTGCTGTATAACTCGTCAGCTCTGATAAAATCTCAGCCGACATCTGAACAATTTGCTCAAATTCATAGATGCCTTCTTGCACTAACTTGCTGACGATTCCACGATATTTATTATGAGAAACTGGTTTAATTAAATGGTCGACATAGTAACGATACCCTTTTTCAGATGGAATTCGTCCAGATGATGAATGCATCTTCTCAAGAAATCCAAGTTCTTCCAAATCCGCCATTTCATTACGGATTGTTGCAGCACTAAAAGGAATGGTTCCTTTTTTAGCTAGCACCCGCGAACCAACAGGATGGGCAGTGTCTATAAAGTCATCAATTATAACCTGTAATAATAATAGTTGCCTCTCAGTCAGCATGATGTTCACCTCTGTTAGCACTCCAACTTCTCGAGTGCTAATTCTATTTATAAACTATCAAATCGGCAGGTTTTTGTCAATAAACTTAGCTCTCCTCATTTTTTCTTCGAGTTCTTGATCGTCAAGGATAAATTCTTCAAATACAAGATTTGCTAGTAGCATCCCCTCATCCGTTAATTTCCAAACACCTTGTTTTACGGTGAGTAATCCTTGTCCTATCAACTTCTTAAGCTGTTCGCTGTAAAAGTCTTTTAAAGAAAGACCAAATTTATGCTGGAAAATCCGTTCATCATATCCGGCATTTTTCCGGAGTCCGAGCATTAATTCCTCTTCAATTTCCTCCCTTACTCCGATCTTATCAATTTCAAGGATCGGCTTTTCTCCACTTCCTGCTTTTTCGATATAAATAGGTAATGGACGAAGGTTGGCAATTCGCTTACCTGGAACATATCCAGATGCCCCCGCACCAAATCCATAATAATACTCATTATTCCAGTATGTTAAGTTATGCTTACTTTCAAACCCTGGCTTTGCAAAATTACTGATTTCGTATTGTTTCACTCCGTTTGCTGCCATCGACTCTTTTAACATTTGGTACATCGTTACCTCATCTTCTTCACGTGGTCGATGCAACAGTCCTTTTTTATGCCGTTTGTAAAAAACGGTTTGCGGTTCGATTTGCAGGGCGTAAGTGGAATAATGCGGTAACTTAAATTGTAGCGCTTCCTTCAATGATCGTTGAAATTGTTCTACCGACTGATTGGGGAGTGCATAAATTAAGTCAAGGCTTATATTCGTAAATTCTTTTTTCGAAAGAATATTTACGGTTTGATAAACATCTTGTACTCGGTGGGCCCGGCCCAGCTGTTTCAACATGTCATCGTCCATCACTTGAACGCCAAATGAAATTCGATTGATCCCGTACGCTTTTAATATATCCGCTTTCTCTTCGTCTATATCCCCGGGATTTAATTCAATGGTGAATTCTTCTAATCCGGCTATATCGAACTTCCGGTGTAACATCTCAAACATCCAAATTAATTGCTCTTTATCCAATGCGGTCGGTGTTCCCCCACCGATATAAATGGTACGAAGTTTATTCCCATCTCCAGGAATATAGCTCTCGATTTCTTTCTCTAGTGCCTGTAAATACTCTGTTGCACGTTTCTCCGTATAAAAATATTTAACGAAATTGCAATAATGACACATCTGTTTACAAAACGGAATATGGATATATGCTGATTGTATGGAACTCATCATGTACCTCTTTTCTTTATTTGAAGAATCTGGACAAAAAGGAAAAGCCTGAGAGCGTTTCGCTTTCAAGCTTTTCTTATCACATAGGAAACTATAAAACATAAATGCTGTGGATAAATAAGATATCCAGGGCTGGCCACGTCCGGCTCCAGCGCCCAGCAACTATCAAACTTCACACTCCTCCAATCGATAAGTCAACATCAACTCACTCCGTTCGTTGTGTTTCCTTTATCTCATTCCGGAGTGCTCCAGTTTGTACGTTGCTAAACGGGCGCTTCCGCCTTTGTTAATGTCATCTATTCATCATCCATTTCTAATACTGCCATGAACGCTTCTTGAGGTACTTCCACGGATCCGACCATTTTCATCCGCTTCTTACCTTCTTTCTGCTTCTCTAATAGTTTCCGTTTCCGACTGACGTCTCCACCATAAAGTTTCGCTGTAACATCTTTTCTAACGGCTTTTATCGTCGAACGAGCAACTATTTTATTTCCAATCGCCGCCTGAACCGGAACTTCAAACTGTTGACGAGGAATAAGTTTCTTCAGTTTTTCAACAATTTGTTTACCGCGTTCATACGCAAAGTCCCTGTGCACGATAAAGGATAGTGCGTCGATTGTTTCATGGTTCAACAAGATGTCCATCTTAACAAGTTGGGATTCTTTATAACCAATAAATTCATAATCAAAGGAAGCATAGCCTTTTGTGCTCGATTTTAGCTGATCGAAGAAATCATAAACGATTTCAGATAAAGGAATATGATAAATAACATTCACTCGAATATCATCTAAATAGTCCATATTAATAAATTGCCCACGTTTCCTCTGGGCAATTTCCATAACTGCACCAACGAAATCATTCGGTACCATGATAGTTGCTTCTACAAAAGGTTCGCTTATTGACTCAATCACTTGAGGATCTGGCATATCTGCGGGATTATCGACAACGAGTTTCTCGCCATTCGTCTTCATGACTTCGAAAATAACACTAGGTGCTGTCGTGATTAAATCAATGCCGAACTCCCTTTCAATCCGTTCTTGAATAATCTCCATATGAAGCAGACCTAAAAATCCGCAACGGAAACCGAAGCCTAAAGCTTGGGAAGTCTCAGCTTCATATTGCAAGGAAGAATCATTCAATTCTAAACGTTCCAGCGCTTCTCGCAGGTCATTATAATTATTGGATTCTACGGGATAAAGACCACAGAAAACCATCGGATTCAAGCGGCGGTATCCTGGTAATGCTTCTTTTGCCGGACGGTTGACTAACGTAACAGTGTCCCCGACTTGCGTGTCTCCAACATTTTTCATTGAAGCTGTAAAATAACCAACATCCCCTACTACTAATTCATCTGTAGATGTGATTTTCGGCTTAAACACACCGACATCATTCACTTCGAATTCTTTATCTGTCGAGAACATTTTAATTTTATCTCCGACTTTCATGGAACCTTCCTTAATACAAACGTAGGCAACTACACCCCGGTAAGGGTCATAAAGCGAGTCGAAAATAAGTGCTTTCAAAGGGTCAGCCGGATTACCAGCTGGCGGTGGAATTACTTCTGTTACCCGTTCTAAAATGTCTTCAATTCCAATATTAGATTTAGCCGATGCAAGAATAACTTCATCTGGATCGACGCCCAACACATCTTCCAGCTCCTGCTTCACTCTATCTGTATCCGCATTCGGTAAGTCAATCTTATTAATGACTGGAATGATCTCCAGGTCATTCTCCATGGCAAGATAGACGTTTGCTAAAGTTTGGGCTTCAATTCCTTGTGCGGCGTCCACAACTAGAATTGCCCCTTCACAAGCTGCAAGACTCCGCGATACTTCATATGTGAAATCGACGTGCCCTGGTGTATCGATTAAATGAAAGGTAAAATCCTCGCCTTTTTTACTTGTATATTCGAGCTGAACGGCATTCAATTTAATCGTTATTCCGCGTTCACGCTCCAAGTCCATTCCATCGAGGATTTGTTCTTTCATTTCTCGTTTGGAAATTGCCTTTGTGTTTTCTAAGATACGGTCAGCCAACGTCGACTTTCCGTGATCGATATGGGCAATGATAGAAAAATTACGTACGTTTCTTTGTTCTTTCACCATTCCTGTTGTTCACTCCTACAACCCGATTTAGCTTGATTGTTCCTTTACCGGGCATATAAATTTGGTGATAAATGCTAGCATTGATTATAGCAATAGAGACAAGGATATTCAAGAACAAACGTATGCCAAGCGCTATTTACACTCAAAACTTTAATGCATCAGCTTTCCTGAAATCCACATCCGCCACACACTACCTTCGCATATCCCAAGAAGCCTAATAAGCCTACTCCCTTACGCGTTCTCATCGCTGCTCCTCCATCCCCTAAGAGTCTCGGTGTATGGGCCTGCAAAGTCGAAAAGAAGCTTTTACTCTTCAGTAAAACAATCTCGATACTTGGTATAGTAGTTCGACGACGATTTCATAGAAGAAGTTTACGATTGTTTCAAGTGCTGAGGCCGCTTTATAGGCTGGAGTGGAGTCGGTTGGGGTGAGTGTAGTTTCTTCGATAGGTTCGTATGTGTTTCCGACTTCCACCGCCCGCCGTTCCTCTGCCTCAATATTTGGTTGCTCTTCCCGCACTTCTGCAACCTCTCTTGGTTGCTGCTCATAAGCGCTTCTCTCCTGGTTGACTCCATATAAAGCGCCCCCCAAAAAGCAAACGGCAAATAATAATAAGATGGTAATGAAACGCATTTTCTCTCCCCCCCTTAGTTTCCTTGTACAGCTTCGGCATCCCAGTAATGATCACTGAAAACGTCAACTAGCGCTTGAACCGTCCGATATGTTTCTTCTAATGTATTATCAACTCCGCCGATTTCAAGAACCAATAGATTTTCTGACAGGTCTTGGTTATAGACGCCATTATTATTGGCCCCGCCTTGAGGAACGACTCCTCGACTTAACCCGGGATATTTTTCTTCTAGTTTATTATGCAGACTTTCAGCCAGTTCGAAATTCTTTTGAAAGGAAGGATTATCTTGCCCAATAACGAACATAATACGGGCATAGATTTCTCCATTCACTTCTTTTGTCGTAACATCTCGCGGCATGCTATCTCGGTGGATATCAAATGCATATTTCAAGTCTCCGTGCTGGGAGAATGCTTCCGCTACAACTTCTCGCGATGCGTCATACGACTTCCAGTATTCCCAACCTCTATCCAAAAGCACCTCACCAATAATATCTGTATCGTCTACAATTGCTCCGATTCCTTTTTTAGCCAAATCTTCCTTCATTCGCTCAGAAACTTTTGTAATATTTATCTCCCCGTGATGGGCAAGGTTAGAATCATCCACATCAGGTAAATGCGGCAAGAACGCTTCCCGGTTATGTGTGTTATAAATAAACACCGTATCCTGTAAATCTTCCGCTTCTTCCGGCGGCGCTTCTTCTGTTTCCTCTTTTTCTTCATAAACAGCTTGCCTCTCCTCTAATACATCTTCCAGTGGGAAACTTGATTCAACTGGTAAATTGGAATAATCCGTTCCTTCTCCCGCAATTAGTATTTCTCTGTCGTATCTTGAAAACCCGGGTAATTCATTACCAAGTAAACTTCGGAAATCTTGCGGTTTAATACTTGTCACTAATTGAAATAAACTTTTGGAAAGTGTATGTAGTTGATTATGTTCTTCGTAATGAAGCATGAGCGCTCTATTTTCCATGCCTAATAAATTCAGAAAAACGGAACCGTCAATATCACTAGTCCACTTTGAAATCATACTGGAAGATAATCGGTTGGCAGGTGGCGTTGTTGTCATATAACCAACAATGACAAAGATAAGGAAAAAGCTTGCTGCTAAAGCTAAAAGCTTTCGTACTCGTCCAAATGAGCGATTATTTTTAGAATAAAACATGATTCTACCCCCCTGATTTCCTGTACAATTAACTCTATGACAGAAATCTAGTTGGTAGAACCATGTTTTCTAGTAAATATAGTAATTATCTTGTAAAGCTCGCAGATTCACTTCCATCAATATTCTCATGCAGGGCATGGTTTATTCCTTCTGCTAACAGATGAGCCATATCGAGCATGAACCCATCTACTTCTTTTGGCGTAACCATCAGATTATGACCAATCGGGGTCAGAACCTCGGAAATTAGCTGCCTCTTCTCTTCCTCTGTTAACCCCCCTACAATTCCAAGTACTGTCTTACGTTGTTCAGAATCAGGAAGATCTTCCTCCGTAAACTTCTTTGAACCAAATGCAAGTCCACCCGGCGTTAATGCTTTACTTGGTAAATCTTTTTCTTTCCATTCCCTTCCAAAATGTTTCAATAAAAAATCGATTGTATCACTCGTAATCGTTACCGCATCAACAACCGTCGGTACTCCAATTGATATAACCGGGATTCCGAGTGTTTCTTTACTAAGTTCTTTTCGTTTATTCCCTACCCCAGAGCCGGGGTGAATCCCCGAATCAGACAATTGTATCGTTTCATTTACTCTTTCAATCGACCGAGCGGCAAGTGCGTCAATCGCAATGACAAAATCTGGATCAAACTTCTCAACAATCCCTTGCACAATGTCACTCGTTTCAATTCCTGTCACTCCCATGACTCCAGGAGTGACGGCGGCGACTGGGCGATAACCCTCTGTCACAGTCTCGTAATCAAGCCTAAAAAGATGGCTTGTGACTAAGATTTTTTCAGCTGTCATTGGTCCGAGCGCATCTGGTGTAACATTCCAATTCCCAAGACCTACAATTAACCCTTCCGCATCTTGCGGAACATCGTTCTTCTTTAATAAGTTACGAAGTTCCATCGCAAGAATATCTGCCGCTGCCTTTTGCCTTTTTGTATCCTGTGTCTTGACTCCATCCGCATAAATCGTGACATATGCACCTTCTTTTTTTCCAATTTGTTTTGCTCCCGCTGCATCTATATCCACGTAAGAAATCCTTACCCCATCTTGGTCTCTGTCTTTAACGATGATCCCTTGAATCTCACTCGCTGGTTTTTCTTGCTCTACATACATATCCCTTGCTTCTATCGCTAAGTCTGTACGAACTTGATAATTTTTCTTATCGTCCATTCCGCTTCCTCCCAGTAATTACAAATATTTTTCCTGTTATCCTTAGAATGAACGAAAGTGCTATGATTCATGCACAAAAGATAATATAATAATTCTGTTGAAAACTTAAGCCTAGTTTGGTAAAATTACTTTGTTAATGAAAAAGCGATACGAAGAGATGGTTGAAAAATAAAAATGCTTTTATTAACCACCCAATTCTTCTATAGGAGGTGTCATCATGGCTAATATTAAATCTGCTATCAAACGTGTGCGTACTAATGATAAGAAACGTTCACTGAACCTAGCAAAAAAATCTGACATGCGTACTGCCATTAAACAGGTAGAAAAGTATGTAGAAGCAAATGATGTGGAAAATGCTAAAACAGCACTAAACGCAACAATCAAGAAGATTGATAAAGTTGTCCAAAAAGGTATTATTCACAAAAATAATGGAGAGCGTCATAAAACTCGTTTAATTAAAAAAGTGAATAATCTAGGTGCATAAATAAAAAACGATCCAAGCGCGCTGGATCGTTTTTTAATTTTTCCTTTATGCTGTTTCAATTAAATCATATAGCATCAATTCAAATGCCATCTCTTTCTCCATTTTTCCTGATTTTATCGTTGCATCTGTGTCTGCCAGCTGAATGATAATGCGTTCTAACTTATCTACAGTGAATTGACGTTCCCGGTTTAGAGCAATTTTTACAACGTAAGGGTGCACGCCAAGCTGTTTTTGCATTTGAAACTGACTATATCCCTGCTGCTTTAATAATTTCACCCGTAATATCGAACGAAATTGGAACGCGATTAAAGAGATCATCGCAATCGGCTCTTCTTTCATTTTTAATAGATCTTTAAAAATCCTGATTGCTTTATGTAAATCCTTTTCAATCACTGCGTCTACTAAACGTAATGCCGAACTATTCGTCGTATGAGAGACAAGCTCTTCGGCAATATCTTTTGTTACTTCACCGTTCGGACCAACATAAAGCGCTAGCTTCTGCAGTTCATTTTCCAATTGATGCAGATTGTTCGATAGCTCAGCCTCCATTATTTCATACGCTTCATCCTTAATTGTCACTTGCAATTGGCTTGCGATAGAGTTTACCCATTGTTTTAAATCATTATCTTTGATTGGATTGCAAACCGCAACAGCTGCATGCTTTTTCAGCAGCTTACTTATTTTCTTTCGTTCATCAATTTTCTCATATGGAGCTATGATGACAAGAACCGTATAATCAACAGGTGCTGCTAAATACCGTTCAAGTGCAAGCAGATCGTGTTCGAAAGTTAATTTATCAGGTTTCGCTTTTAAAAAGACCGGATTTTCAGCAATAACCAATTTCCGTTCACTAAAAAATGGATACGTTTCTGCATCCCCTATCGCCGCCTCTATTGGTACTTCTTCCAGGTCATAGACAGCTAAACTGTCCTCGTCATTTGCCGCTACCTTTTCAATTAATTGCTGTTTCAATTGTTGGAGGAAAAAGCTTTCGGATCCATAGAAAAAATAAATTGGTGCGATTTGTTTTTTCTTAATTTGTTTCAATACATCCATATATGACACGCAGAACCACTCCAGTTATGTATGTTACTACTTTTGATTGTATCATAACAATGAAGCACAATATATCAAAGAACTAATTTTATTTCTTCCAGCAACTTACTCAACCTTCGCAGCCTGAAATAACTAGGAAATTCCCTTTATAAGATCCAAAAAGTCTATTAATCGCTTTCATACAGCGTAAGTGTCTAGCTCTTTCAGTTTTTTTGGCGTTCTAATTACCGTACAGTTGCCCGGCGGACGGATGCTTTCCACGGGCACGGCCTCAGCCTCCTCGGAAGAAAAACGCTTCCTGCGGGGTCTTCGGACTCGTGCTTTTCCCGTTGGAGTCACCGTCCGCCGGGCAACTGAACTGGTAGAGAGGGTTATTATTAATGGAAACTAACCCACCACTATGATAAGCGATCTAATTCCTAAAATGAAAAATAGTGTTCCAAACTAGGGCCTTCCTCGGAGCAGTCCAGACACCTCGAGACTCCTGCAGGAGGATAGGCATAGGTGAGACCCCGCAGGGCGACAGCCCGAGGAGGCTCACCAGCCGCCTGCGGAAAGCGAGAGGTGTCTGGACTGCGAACCTCCAGGTAAGAGTTGCACTTACGCCGTATGAAAGCTTCTGTGGTTTATTTTATGGATTGTGATATACCCCATCCCTTCGAGTGCTTGATAGGATAAACTACTTTTAGTATTTAGATGCGAAAATAGAGCAACTTATATTACAAGTGGATTTTTCATTCTTTTTATCTTATACTAGTGTTGGATGACAAGGAGGGGTATGATGAACGAATTTGAAAATAATCCACAATCTAAAAACAATGACGTGATCGATTCAGGATTTGGTTTTGTGTTTTCATTTTTATTCTTTTTCCTAATTTTTGCGATTGGGGTCGTGTTTAACGTTATCGGTAACTAAAAAATAAAAGCATTCCAAAAAGAGACTGAAAATTATTCAGTCTCTTTTTTAATATGGTAAAAATGTTTCGAACCATGCCTCATCCTTTCCAAATATATATTGTACGGCTCCGTGCTCGTCTGTGCGAAAAATTCGGATACCTAGTTCTTCTAATGTTTCAATTACCTCTTTCGTCGGGTGCCCGTATGAATTACCTTTTCCAACAGAAATAAACGCATCATTACTTTGAAGGGATTGCAGAAATAACGGATTGGATGATGTATTACTGCCATGATGAGCTATTTTAATAACATCTGCCTGGACTTGATAGTGCTTTATAATTTCCAATTCCTCTGCTTCACTTATATCCCCAGTGAACAACCAGCTGCGGCCACCAATTTCTGTATAAAGCACCAATGAATTTTCATTGGCATCCTGTTTATCTACTACAGGAGAGACTACTGAAAAGGGCTGTCCTTGAATATTAATCGTACTTCCAACCTCAATGCGTTGTAATGGAACTTGATGATCCATAAGCTTTTGCATCAACTTCGGTTCAAATACATAGTAATCGCTGACATAAACTTCTTTCACAACTCCATCATCTATCATAAATTCAAGACTTCCAAAATGATCAAGGTCTTCATGGGATAAAAACAATGCATCTATTTCATGAATTCCCCGAGACCGCATATAAGGCTTAATGATCCGTTCATACACGGTTGGTGAAGGTTCCATATCAGTAAAGGAGAAGCTTGCACCAGCATCAATCATAATCACACCTTCCCGGTACGGTAATTCAATTATAAAAGCGTCACCCTGACCAATATCTAACATCGTTACAGTTCCTTTGGCCGAAAAGTAAGGAGCAGCTGCATAGCCAGTTAATACAAGCGTAAGAAGGCTAAATCCGATGAAAGCTTCCTTCAACCGCTCTCTTTCCACCAAGACGAGACTCATCACTAAACAGAGATAGTAACAAATAAAAAAAGCAACAGGCAGATCAGATACATACAAAGGGTAATTAAAGTATTCATCCACCCACTCGATAAATAGAAGCACATTATAATGAATACCGGTAAATAATATATCGAAAGCATGTAATATGGATTCTGGCAAAAAAGAAAATAATAAAAAGAAAAACATAAACGGGATAACAAAAATAGAAAAATACGGGATAATTACTAGATTCAATAGAATCGATAACGGTTGAAAAAGGGAAAAGTAATTGAGCTGGATTGGAAGAATAACCATCTGGGATATAAAACTGATAATCAAAACTTGGTAGAATGAGGATGATACAAGGGACAACCATTTACGCGTAAGGATAATTCCAATTGTGACAAGGAACGAAAACTGAAACCCTATATGATAAATGATAAAACGGTCGAAGAGAAGCAACAGGAGAAAAACGACACTAATGATATCAAGTGCAGTCACTGAAATTTTCATTCGCCTTAAAATGATGAACAGAACAACCATTGCACTTGCACGTAGCACAGATGGTTCACCACCAGCAAGTACAGCATAAAGCGGTAAAAATAACAAGACGACAAGTTCCGCTTTCTCCCTCGTCATAGCTGATGTTTTAATAAGTAAAAAATAGACGAGTCCTACAACGATTCCTATATGCAGCCCGGAGATCGCAAGAATATGGGATAGTCCCCAATCCTGGAACAATCGAATGACTGATGGATCAATCTTAGAATCATCACCCAATACAAGCGCATTGACCCAAGCAGCAGTATAGTCACTGATATTTTCCGGTGCTTGATGCAATAAGAGCTGGCGGAGGTAAATAAATCTGTGCCAGAAGGAAGCGCCGACACAATCGATATCGGTTAGATCATGAACAACAATTTGTTTCGTAATTTCCTTCTTTAATAGGAATTGTCGGTAATCAAATTCACCAGGATTGCTTGCACCTTCCGGATATTCGATTTGACCATGAACGATGCATTCAGCCCCGTATTTCAATAAAGCTGTTTCATTAGATGGGATTTCCCTCTCGTCAGGGAAATAAATCACCAGCACTTTATCGGCGGTTGTATCGTCTTCTACAACAAGTTCAATTTTATTTTTTTGAATAATCGGCGAGCGGATTATTTTCCCTTGAAGAAATGTGGAATCGTTGGAGTTTTTCTGTGAAGAAATATCTGCCTCTACTTGCGGCAAATAATAAAAGAAAAAGAGGTAGGAAATAATAGAGAGGAGTAATGGTAATATTTTCAACCGATGACTAGCAAACAAATATGCAAGCCAAGGAAACATCAAGATAAACAAGTTCCACTCAAACAGAACAGATATTGCAGCTACTAGTGCTGATAATGCTACAATATGCCAGTAACCTTTCATTTTACAATCTCCTTTTAGAACAGCCCAAATTTCTCTTCCACAAGAGTGATTTGGACTGTCCATAATAAAGGGAAACTTCATTCAGTAGGGGTTTCCTTACCGGGTTTCCTTACCTCCCCATTGAATGTTAGGTATATCCCCCCAGCTTCACATGTTGGACTTCCTCCCTGTTTAGAAGTGGAAGTATTATAGACCGTTACGGCGTGATAAAAGGGAAAATGACGACAGTCTATTCGTTCAAGAATAGTCGCTCTACTTCTTCTTTGAACTCTTGTACTTCATTGTCTTCTTCATTCTCAGCCAATTTTGTATATAACTTTTCAACGAGTTCTTGTTTTTCCTTGTAATGTGTGTCAAATGTGAGATAGTCTAAATTAACTTTCACCGTTTTTACGCCTGTTTCTTTAAATAATTCGATTGCATAAGGATGATTTCGATAATCCTGTGCATAATAAACGGTTCGAATTCCGCTTTGAATGAGCTGTTTACAACATTGCAGACAAGGGAAATGTGTTACATAGATGTCGGCTCCTTCCGTTGGAACACCGAATTTTGCACATTGTAAAAGTGCGTTGGCTTCCGCATGAACAGTTCTTACACAGTGTCCGTCAATTACGTAACATCCTTCATCTATACAGTGTACACTTCCTGATACACTGCCATTATAACCTCCTGCAATGATCCGTTTATCCCGGACAATCGTTGCACCGACCATAAGTCGTTCGCATGTGCTTCTTAATGCCAATAGATGGCTTTGTGCCATAAAATACTGATCCCATGAAATTCTTTTCAATCGTAACCCCCCAAACTGTTTCTATTCCCCTAGTTTACCTGTCAACTCTATTTTTCGTCAATCCATACTTTACGGGACTTGAATTTGATCAATGAAATTAGCTAATGTTTTTTCACCAATTCCTGAAATATCTAAGAGATCCTCTGCCTGTTGAAACAATCCGTTTTCTTCCCGATATTGAATAATTGCTTGGGCTTTGGCAGGACCAATTCCATTTAATGATTCTATTTCTTCTTGGCTCGCATCATTAATGCGAATCTTCCCTTCCGCTTCTCCATCAGCTGGGCTTGCGGGATTTGCCCCCGATTCTTCCCCTTGCTTAAATACAATGATCGACATCTCATCATGGACTTTTTGCGCAAGATTGATAAGCTGAACATCTGCATCTTCTGTAAATCCACCAGCGATTTCAATTACATCATTCACACGGGCATCCGGACTCATCTCATACACTCCAGGCTTCTTCACTTCTCCTTTAATGTCAATAATTATATTTTCAAAAGTCGTCTCCTGTTCCTCTGCCGGGCCGATGATTGCTTCGGCCTCTTCCCCTGCCGCATGGAGGTTGTTTGGCTTGTTCTCTTCTTTCACAGATTTACCAGTTATGAAGAAAAAAAGTAGTACTGCTAGACCAATTCCAGCAACGAATATTATTTTCTTTTTGGCATCTGACATAGTGGGGTCACATCCTTAGAGGGGGAATACTTATGTGGAATAGACAGTTTAGGGGGCTTAATCATATGGTTCGACATCGAACGTTAAACTCCTGCCTACAGAAAAACCTCGAGATAATTGAATTATCTCGAGGTTTTTCTTGCGGAAAAGAAAATTCTTGCAGCATCATCAGCGATGCTTTCATCATTTACTGCAAAATCGGCATACACTTTAACATTTTCAAAGCCGCTCTGTTGTAAAATTTCTTTGTAAAAATTGATAGAAAATGTCCGTTGATGATGCTGTTCATCAAACCGTTCATACAATCCATCCCGCAAATAATAAAAGGTTAGGTCATGATACATTTCCCCAACTTCTTCGCCCGGAATACAAAACCAGATATAAGAAGCTTCGTCGGTTACTTCCGCAAACGTTTCATTAACATAGTAATCCAAAATAAATGGCAAATGATGAACATCGAAGAGAAATAAACCACCTGGCTTCAATAGATTAAATACGTGCTGAAATGTTTTGCGGATTTCTTCAGGTTCCGTTATATAATTGATAACATCACAGTAACTGATGGCAAGATCGTAATCTCTAAGTCCTGAAAGCTCTCTGATATCTTGATGCAACCAATTGACTGTAATCTTATTTGCACTCGCTTTATGTTCAGCATAAGTAAGCATTTCCGCAGAATAATCAATCCCGATCATCTCATAGCCTCTTTCAGCAAGTCGAGTCGTTATTTCTCCAGTACCACAGCCAAGATCGGCAATCCGCTCTACGCGAGTTTTGGAAGAACGAATCATTTCCTCCGTGAAATCCACCCATTGTTCGTAGGGGGCGTGAGTCATTAAATGATCATATACTTCAGCCATGCGCCGATACACCATCATTAACCCTCTTGTCCGATATGAAGCGGAACTTCCGCTGCATCTCCCCATAGCCGCTCTAAATTATAGTAGCTGCGTTCATCTTTATGGAATATGTGACAAACAATATCACCAAGGTCGATCAGTACCCAGCGCGCCTGTTCAAACCCTTCCATTCGATTAACTTCAATATCTTGTTCATCCATTTCATCCTTGATCGCCCGCGCAATCGCCTGTACTTGACGTTCCGTGTTACCGTGACAAATTAGAAAATAATCCGCAACTAAAGATACCTGATTCATATCTAGAGCAATAATATTTTCCGCACGTTTATCATCACAAGCTTCCGCGATCGACTGAACGATTTCATTCATTTCCATTCAATAATCCCTCCGTATGAATTGTTCTTGTTAAATCATTATATGCGTAAAACGAATCCGGGTGGATTGTCACTTTCTTCTGTATCAGATAATTTAACGTATTTCTCGCAACTAACCAGCATGCATAATCTAAACTTTGTTCACTCGCTGCACAAACTTCCTCAATACCTGGGATATCTCTGCCAGGTTCGATATAATCTGCAAGATAGACAATCTTTTCGATATTCGTCATACCAGCTCGACCTGTTGTATGGTGTGCAATGGCTTGAAGTACATCGAAATCCGTGATACCATATTCATTTTCCATTACGTGCGACGCGACGGGTCCATGCCATAATTCCGAGTGGTACGTTAATAAATCGTTAGATAAATGATTATTTACAATATAGGTTTTCAAATCTTCCACAGGCCAGTTCTTGGCGTAGTCATGAAGTGCAGCCGCAAGCTTTGCCTTTTCGGTAGATTCTTTAAAGCGTTTGGCTAGTACTTCACCCGTTTCAATCACACGTAACGTATGTTCAAATCGTGGAGCTTTTAGTTCTTCTTTTACTAATTCAATTGCTTCCTTCAAATCCATATAACCGCTCTCCTCTAATATAAGCATATACACGCTCTGGAACGAGATATTTCGCAGATCGCTTATTCTGCAGACGATTGCGAATCTCTGTCGAAGAAATATCAATCAATGGAATATTTACCGTCAATATATTGTAATCTGTTGCTAATTTATAGCCAGATCGTTTCACTCCTACAAATGGCACGAGTTTAATAAGCTCGTCTATACGGTGCCATTTCGGAAGATATTCCACCATATCAGCCCCGATGAGAAAATAAAATTCATAATCCGGATGTAAGGTGGTTAATTCCTTCATCGTATCAATGGTATATGATTTCCCAGATCGTTTGATTTCGATTGTACTTATTTTAAAATACGGGTTCGTTTCGATTGCCAGTTCAATCATTTTAATGCGGTCATGTACTTCCGTCTTTGCATCATCTTTATGAGGAGGTGTGTAAGTTGGGATAAACCAGATCTCATCCAACTCGAGCGCTAGCCGTACTTCTTCGGCAATAATTAAATGACCTAAGTGCGGCGGGTCGAATGTTCCTCCAAGTATACCAATCCTCTTCATGTCACCATCCATCCTTTTTAAGGCAACTCAATTTGTTTATTTTCCATTGATTCCTTATAAAGGATAATATTATTCCCGATGATTTGCACGAGTTCTGCATCCGCACCTTGAACTAGCTTGTCCGCAACCGTCGCTTTATCTTCAAGACAATTTTGCAGCACACTTACCTTTATTAACTCTCTCTTTTCCAAAACGTCTATAATCTGTTCGATCATATTATCATTCACACCAATTTTTCCAACTTGGAAAATCGGTTTTAAATGATGAGCTTCCGCGCGTAAAAATCTTTTTTGTTTTCCTGTCAACATATTATCTTCCTTCCATTACAGCTAATAGTTCGTGTTCCATTTCTTTCACATCCGGGCACATACCTGTCCATATTTCAAACGCATATTGCGCCTGGTAAAGCAACATCGTATGCCCTAATAATATTCTTGCTCCGAGACGTTGTGCATCTTGCAGAATCTGGGTTTTAATCGGCTGATAAACGATATCACTCATGATTGTCTCGGGATTCAACCGATTCAGCTGGATAATTGGCTTTAAATCAACACTTTTCATACCAATTGAAGTCGTCTGGATAATCAAGTCATATTCATCTAGATGCCGGCTAGCTTCCTCAATCGTGAAAATTTTTGTCTTAGTATTATCCTTACCCAACTTTGCTATATCTTCCGCTTTTTCCTGTGTACGATTTGCAATATCGATTTGAGCGAAACCAAATTTAGTTAGGGCGTAGTAGATTCCTCGAGCTGCTCCACCTGCACCCAGAATCATTATCTTCCTATTTAAATGCTCGAATAAGTCGGGATAAGCATTTTCAAGTGATCGTACGTAACCAATCCCGTCCGTATTGTAACCCACCCATCTTCCATTTTCATTTACTACCGTATTAACCGCCTGCATTTCCTTTGCAATATCATCCATGTCATTTAAGTAGGGAATGATCTTCTCTTTATACGGTACAGTAACGTTAAAGCCGTCCAATTGTTTTTCCTTTAACTCCAACACCTTCTCTTTAAAATCATCTTCTGGAGTAATTTCAAATAGACAATATTCCCCTTGTAATTCTGCTTTCTGTAATAATCGCTCATGTATCCATGGTGATAACGAATGCTGAATTGGATACCCGATCAGCCCTAACTTGTACAATGAACCTTCCCCCTATATTAATGAATTTCTAACTCCAGCAGAAACCCCTTTCGGACTGTGAACAACGACGGTCGCTTCATCCCCAGTCACTGTTACCCAACCAAGTCCTGGAAATACGATATCCTTTTTGCCTCCTGAGATCTTGAAGGAATGCTCTGTGAATGGAGGCAAGAGATCGATACTTTCTTCTGTCGGCGGTGATAATAATCCACCGAGGTGTGATTCATATAATTCATTGGCCTTTTCCAACTTGGTCCGATGAATCTCCAGCTCATTTGCGAAATAACAAATAAAAGCAAGTCGTTCACCCTTAACAAAATCCAGTCTTGCCAAACCGCCAAAGAACAGGGTTTGTCCAGCATTTAATTGAAAACCTCGAGACTTAATTTCTTTTCTCGGTGTAACAACTTTTAAGTCTCCTGGGGAAAGATAATGCGCAATCTGCTGTTTATTCACAATACCAGGTGTATCAATCAACGAAGCTGAATCATCTAACGGGATTTGAATAAATCCTAACGTTGTTCCCGGGAAATAAGATGTCGTTATTACATTTTTATGTCCAGTCGATTGTTTAATGAGTGTGTTGATAAATGTTGATTTCCCTACATTTGTCGTTCCGACTACATAAACATCTTGGCCATTTCGTTCATAGTCGATTGCTTCCTTCAGCTCATCAATTCCCGTCCCTTTCACCGAAGATATTAAAAATACATCTTGAACTTTAATACCAGCATCTTTCGCTTCCTTCCTTAACCACTGGATGAGTTTATTTGGATTCGTCGACTTTGGCAATAAATCAAGTTTATTTCCTACTAATATAATCGGATTGTTTCCGGTAATTCTTGGCAGACTCTCAATAAGACTTCCATGGACGTCAAATATATCAATCATATGGAGGATTAACCCTTCCGACTCGCGGATAGAGCTAACCATTTTCAAAAAGTCATCATCTGTCATCGGTATATCCTGTGTTTCATTATAATGTTTCAGTCGAAAGCAGCGCTGGCAAAGCACGACCTCTTTCTCTAGTGCAGCAGCAGGAGCATAGCCGATTTTTTCTTTATCTTCTGTTTGAATTTGCGCTCCGCAACCTTCACAATATATTGTTTCCATTTATTCGTCCTCCCAGCTGATTTTTCCTTTGGAGCGGAAATAGTTTAAAATCATTCTTTCAATTCTCCGATTAAACTGTGTAATCTTCGCATCAGACTGCACAATCGGCACAACTAATATCGTATAGAATCCAGCTGAATTTCCTCCAAGTACATCTGTCAAAAGCTGGTCACCAATCACAACAATTTCATCTTTCTCTAGATTCATTTCCTTTGCGACTCTGTTAAAAGCCCTGCGCAGTGGTTTCCTTGCGCTATATACGTATGGAGTCCCTAGCGGATCAGAAAACGCTTTGACTCGGTCCAAATTATTATTGGATAAGATTGTAACTTTAATATCGTGTTCTTTCATTTGATCAAACCATTTGACTACCTCAGGAGTTGCATCACGTACATCCCAGGCAACCAATGTATTATCAAGATCGGTAATGATTCCTTTGATCCCCCGTGTTTTCAACTTTTCCGGCTGGATATCAAAGATACTTTTCACATTTTCATTCGGTAAAAACCTATTAAGCACTTCCTACACCTCATTATTCATCTTTCCGTAGTATTATCTTATCCTATAATAGCTTAATTAGGGTGAAAGATAAACCAACTACTTATGTAAACTTCTATTTAATTCTAATTTCCGCCTTCTTGTTCGGTTAATTGTTCTGATGTGTGATATGCTTTTTATAATAAACTAAACCTTCACACCCGAAAACCAAAGAAATGATCCTTTTATTCAGCGTAAGTCCGCAACTCTCCTTCCGGGGTCCGCAGTCCAGACACCTCTCGCTTTCCGCGGGCGGCTGGTGAGCCTCCTCGCGGGCAAGCCCGCTGCGGGGTCTCACCTAGGCCTATCCTCCCGCAGGAGTCTCGAGGTGTCTGGACCGCTCCCATTAATGACCGAATTTGGAACACTATTTTTCATTTTAGGAATTAGATCGCTTATCATAGTGGTGGGTTAGTTTCCATTAATAATAACCCTCTCTACCAGTTCAGTTGCCCGGCGGACGGTGACTCCTACGGGAATAGCACGAGTCCGAAGACCCCGCAGGAAGCGGTTTTCTTCCGAGGGGGCTGAGGCCGTGCCCCATAGCCGTCAAGTTAAGAATGTAATGCATGTAAAAAATACTTATTACCATTTTTTCTAGCTACGTGCTGAGTATATGGGTCTCTATTGTCACTTTTCTTATTTACATGGCACGGAAATGTAGTCATACGTGATGTTTAAAACATCAAAAGGGCTCTTATGCTGCCAACGGTGATCTTTCCTTCCATGCCGGTAAATATTCTGGTAGATATTATTTATCAGTGCCTTCAGTGAAACAAGATGATAGAGCGAGTCACTTTTCGTTTCTATAATTGCGTTTTTTGCATGATTGATACACTTGTACTCACTACCTTCGAGTTGGTGCTTTTCGTAAAGATAATAACGGCATTGAAAAGCAATCATAGATGAAAGAAGAATGTGAATGAGCGTTCCGTACAAATGACAGTAAAAACGGTCTGTATTCATTGCTCGCACTTCATCAATCTCAAATAACGACTTCCACGTTTTAAAAAGGATTTCCACTTGCCAGCGCAGGGAATAAATAGGGTATAAGGATTGCCCATCCATTTCTTCTTGTGTTATATTGGTGGCAAGAATTTGAATATGATTCTTTTGATTGGCGGATTGGGTGTAGCCCCCTTTCCGTCTTCTTTCTTTTAAATAGGCATCCCTTTGTTTTTGTTGTTCCTCTGTTAGTCGTTGTACGATGACCCGTGCATAGAATTTATTGTTTCCCTTTACGCCTAGTTGTATGAACCCATAATCTCGTATCTCTCCTGGATTTAAATGGTTGGCATCTTCTTCCGGTTTTATTTGAATCCTCTGGTTGTTGGTATCCTTTGTCCAGTAGGTCATATTGGCAGGAACACGTTTAATATAATAGGCTCCTTTTTGAGCTATTTTTTTAAAATGTTCTCCTGAGAAATAGCCAAGATCCCGCAAGATAAGATCATTGATTTCTATAGTCCCCTCGAGTTCCTTAGCCGCATCGTGATCACTGTCCCTTGGTCCATAAAGTAGGGTATGCATAAATTTTCCTTGAAACAACTCATACTCTAATTGTATTTTTACGCCATCCCAGTAACTCGCATTGTTCTGTTTTTCTTGAAAGGAAGTGCCATCTAAAATACGGATGCGAGAAAAAGGATAATCAGATGGAGAAAGCATTGGTAATATCTCTTGTTTTTCCGCTAACCGCATAAACACTTGCTTCAAAAAAGCCAATCCATTTTTATCAAAACGGTGATGTAAAGCCTGTTTTGATATGGATGTCCCGGATTCACGAGAAAGCGAAGCACGGAGCTGATCTAAACCCTCCGAGCCAACCTTTTTATGTGAAAAAGCACATATACTCAAAAAGTCTTCAGGCATTAATTTCTTCAATCGCTGCACAAACCCGGATTCTCGTGCAATATTACGAAGTTCAGACACGGATAAAACATCTAGAATACTTTTCGCAAACGAACCAAAATGGTGGTGCCCAGCCATTTCTAATCCCTCCAAATTATTCCTTTTCTAATGCAAGAATAACGAATAATCCTTTGGAATTTGAAGTATTTTGCTTAACTTGACGGCTATGGGCCGTGCCCGTGGAAAGCATCCGTCCGCCGGGCAACTGAACGGCGATTAGAAATCTAGCCAAGAGAACGAGCAGAATCATTTACGCTGAATGAAAGGAATTCGAAGTTTTTGCTTATAATGGTATACCTTGCTGTTTCGGGCTAAGAAGGTTGAGTAATAAACAAATACTTATCTATTATCTAATTTAAGGAAGAAAGGGGTATTGACTTGGTATTTACTAAAGTTGTCTATGCTGAAGACACGTATACTTTTGAAGAGAAAATAAACGATGTTATTTCCAATGAGTCCAAAACTGATGTTACGCTAAAAGACATTAAATTCAACTCTGTTTTTCAAGGCGGAGCTCTAGGATCAGATACAATAGCGAATACTGCTATATTAATTTTTGAAAAAGAATGATCACAGTATTTATTTACTAACCCGACGAAAAATCACGTCGGGTTATTTTTTTATAAAAAATCTGAAGTATATTCTATTCAGCCAAGCTTTATACCCGTTTTCTTCCGATTTTTTTAAAAAATCGTTCGACATAAATTGACAATTCAAAAATTGGGGATAACCTTATTCACTAAAAAAATCCCTTTAATACAACATTTTTATCGGTAAACAGCGAATTATGCACAAGTTATCTACATTTACCTGTAGATAACTTGTGTCTTGTCCTCGTTTTGGAAACATGTTAAATTATTAATTGAACATTCTCATGACGATAATTTTGGGGGATTATAATATGGAAAATTTATCCGATGAACTGCTTGTAGAATCATATATAAAAGCACGTAAGTTAAATCTTAGTCAAGATTTTCTGTCACTGATCAAGAAGGAAATTGATAAGAGAAGTCTTAACAACAAGATAAAACAGCACCGTTAATAGATAAAAATCAACTAACTCACCCCTGTTTTTGTCGATTTTTTCCTAAATCAAGAAAACTTTAATGGACATACACTATTTACCCCCACAAGTCATACATTTTACTATAGGCTGTAGCCTAATTGGAAGTGAAGACTTTATTGTGGGGGTGTTTGTCCTTGTCTGGAATTTTATCTGTTCTTGCTGTCATCATGAAGGAAGCAATGTTTTTCGTTTCCTATATAAAGAATCACGCCTTTCCGCAACCGCTCTCCTCCAAAGAAGAGGCAAAATATATAAAAGCAATGCTTGAAGGAGATGGTGAAGCAAGGAACAAATTAATCGAACATAATTTGCGTTTAGTTGCTCATATTGTTAAAAAGTTCGATAATACCGGCGAAGACACGGAAGATTTGATCTCAATTGGAACGATCGGTCTCATTAAAGGAGTAGAAAGCTTTTCAGTAAATAAGGGAACAAAATTAGCCACTTATGCCGCACGTTGTATTGAAAATGAAATCCTCATGCATCTCCGCGCCTTAAAAAAGGTAAAGAAAGACGTCTCTCTCCACGACCCCATCGGTCAGGATAAAGAAGGCAATGAAATCAGTCTCATCGACATTTTGGAGGCTGAAAATGAAAACATCATCGAATATATCCAATTGAACATGGAGATCGATAAGATGCAACATTTCTTCAAAGTTCTCGATGAACGGGAAAAGGAAGTAATCATCTACCGATATGGACTTCACGATAAAAATGAAATGACCCAGCGAGAAATTGCAAAAAAATTAAACATATCAAGAAGCTACGTTTCTCGCATTGAGAAACGTGCTTTAATGAAGGTTTTCCATGAGTATTACCGACAGGAAAGAAGTAAACAGAACGACTGAAATAAGGACAGAGGAATTCAAAGTGAATTCCTCTGTCCGAGTTTGTATCTATACAGTTTTTACAACCTTCATAATTAACTCAGAAGCGTTTTCTGCCGCCGTTTTAAGGAATGCGTCAAAGGAAACAGACGAATCCTTTCCTGCGATATCAGAAAGCGCTCGGATAACGACAAATGGAGTCTCATATTGGGCACATACTTGAGCTATAGCAGCTGCTTCCATTTCAGCAGCAATCATTTCTGGAAAATTAAATCGTGCTGTATTTACTTTGACTTCATCTTCCATAAATGAATCACCAGTAGCTATTAGACCGATTTCAAAGTTTATTCCTAACCCTTTTACCGCATCTGCGGTCAACTGGACAAGACGCTCATCTGCTTTAAATGTAGCGGGCAGACCCGGTACTTGGCCATAAACATAATCAAACGCAGTGACGTCTACGTCATGATGTACGACTTCATTAGAAATCACAAGATCCCCTACATTAAGATTATCTGAGAAACCTCCGGCGGAACCGGTATTGATAATAAACTGTGGGTGGAAGCGTTCCATCATAATTGTCGTTCCCATTGCTGCATTCACTTTACCGATTCCGGATTTTAATAACACAATCTCTTTTCCTGATAATTCCCCTTGAATAAAATGACAACCAGCAACAGATATTTCTGTTCGGTTATCCATGTTCTCCAGTAAATAAGCTATTTCTTCATCCATTGCTCCGATGATTCCAATCATGTTGTTACCCCCAGGTTTTTAGTTCAACTTTCCATCATTTCAATGTTTCTAGTTTGGTTGGTTGCCAACCTTCTTCGTCAATCCAAGACATGAAAACACGATATTTTTCAGTTTGAGCACGGTTCGAAACAGTGGCGACTACTTTCTGATCTCCTCCATTTCCAATCCAAACTTCAATTAAATCATCTTCCGGGATGCCAGTTACCTTTGAAGCCGCCCGTTTAATCTCAATTCGGTCTTCTGAGCCATCTTCATAATTAGTTGTATGTGGACCAGTTTGCTCTGTACCAATTGGTGGCCAGTTACCCATAACCGCTTGTACAACATCATCATCAGATGGCTCTGTTTCTACCGTCTCAATTTCGTCATATTCATCATTTTCCTCTGATTCATTTTCATCACCAGATTCATCTTCTTCATCTTTGTTACGATCTTCTTCATCTACTTCACTGTCGTCACTATTTTCTTTTCCATTCGCTTCTTCATCATCTGGTTTTTCATTTTCATCTTCTGTTTCCAGGAAAAATGAATCTTCTTCACTTGTCGAACCCTCGTTATCATCAGATGCTTTCTTATCATTGCCTCCGAAAATCCAAGCGCCGATTAAAAATAACACCAAGACGGCAGCTATTGTAAGAAAGTAGTTAATAAATTTGGTGTTTCTCCTACGTTTTTCAAACTTGTCCATACGCGAGTTATTTTTTGTCATCTTTATTTTACCTCCTCGTTCCCGTTTATCACGATGCGATCGTCAGTAAAACTCCCACCGAAAACTTAAGCGTGTACCTAAAAAGTTTCGAGGGATAACGGACGCTAACACCTGATTCGTTCAACTAACAATCATAGAGGATAAATGTCAGCTAAGTACGAGACGCTTGTCGCAACGTCTGACTCGTACATCCAGTACGTCGAACCTCCAATGATTGAAGTTTCACTTTATAGTATCATACCATAAGATTTATGGGGAGAAAATAAGCTGGACATATCAGAATTGTACCATGACGAAAGATTTAAAAAGCAGCAGAGTCTCCCCCGCTGCTCATTATTTAATATTATATTATTCGACTTTTGTAATGCGAACTTGGAAGTCGCCTCCTGGAGTCGTAACAGTAACTTCTGCACCAACTTCTTGACCGAGCAAGCTTTTGGCAATTGGTGAGTCATTAGAAATTTTACCTTCAAACGGGTCAGCTTCAGCGCTTCCCACGATTGTATAAGTTTCCTCATCACCATCTGGAAGTTCTTGGAAAGTAACAGACTTCCCTAAGGACACGATGTTTGAGTTTGTATCTGTATTTTCAATGATCACTGCATTACGGATCATTTTTTCTACTTGCGTAATTCGTTGTTCAACAAAAGCTTGTTCCTCTTTTGCAGAATCATACTCGGAGTTCTCAGACAAGTCACCGAAATCACGGGCTATTTTAATTCTTTCAACGACTTCTTGTCTTCTGTCCGTTTTTAAATAATGTAATTCTTTCTCTAATTTTTCTTTCCCCTCAGCTGTCATATAATAACTTTTCTCTATAGACATGTAAAACACTCCTTTATATTTTTCCACTTTCATTAAGAATAAATCCTGCATTTGCATTAAATGTATGCGCTTTGACCGCATTTATGAGATGTATAAGAATATGCTATTCACCATCATGGCAGACTTCTTCTAATTTATCAATATATTTTTACATTGAAATTAGTTTTTGTGTGACAACATTGTTTCTATTTTAGATGCCATGATATCAATTGCTACACGGTTTTGTCCACCTTCTGGGATGATAATATCTGCATAGCGCTTTGTCGGTTCGATAAATTGCTCATGGGATGGTCGTACGTTGTTCAAGTATTGATCAATAACTGAATCCAAACTCCGACCTCTTTCCTTGATATCCCGCATTAAACGACGTATGATCCTTAAATCTGCATCCGTATCAACAAATACCTTAATATCCATTAATTCACGGAGTTCAGCATCTTCCAGGATAAGAATCCCTTCCACAATAATGACATCTTTTGGTTCTACATGAATCACTTTATTGGAGCGGGTATGCAATTTATAATCATAAACCGGCTTCTCGATTGTCTTTTTCTCCGTCAAGTCTTTAACATGTTGAATCAATAAATCATTATCAAACGCAAATGGATGATCGTAATTCGTATTCAATCTCTCTTCGAATGATAAATGTGCTTGATTTTTATAATAATAATCTTGTTCAAGGACAAGAATTGATTTATCGGTAAAGCGATCATAGATGGCTCTTGTTACAGATGTTTTTCCACTTCCACTTCCTCCCGCAACACCGATGACCATTGGTTTATCCAACATTCCATTTGGCCGCCTTTCAATCTTTTTTATAACTTATCATTACACCGTCTCCAATAGGCAAGATCGATGTTATATATTCCGGATGTGCACTTAAGAATTGATTATAAGCACGGATTTTCTTCACCATATTCCGGTACCTTTTCGGTGCTGTCTCCTCGTCTTTCACATAGCCTCGGAATAAGACATTATCCGTAACGAGCCAGCCGCGCTTTTGGAGGAGTGGGTGGGCTAGATCAAAGAAATCACGATACTTCCCTTTAGCTGCATCAATAAAAATGAAATCAAATGTTTCCTTGTCCTGCTGTAATTCTTTTAACACCTCGAGCGCATCACCAAAGCGGACATCTACTTGTTCGCTTTTTTGCGATTCTTTTATAAATCGAACAGCTTCCTCGTAACGTTGTTTATCCCTTTCAATCGTTATGATTTCGGCTTCTGGACTTGCCTCAAGCATCCGGATAGCAGAATAACCGATTGCTGTTCCTATTTCTAGAATTCTTTTCGGTTGATGGATCATGATTTGTTTCAGTAAAAAATCAATTGCTGTGCTCTCCATAATCGGCACGTTGTGAATGTGCGCATATTCTTCAAGCTCCCTCACCTGGTCAGTGGCGGGATTGATTAGTTCTTGTAAATAACCCTGAATGTCCTCATTCATCATTTCTACCTCTTTTTTACTAAAAAGTTTTCTTTCGTGAAAAGTAGAAATGTGAATATGGTATTCACATTTCTACTCATCATTCATATTTTTTTTATTTTGATTATGCTCCTCTAACGTTTCTGCATAGTGAATATTTCCCTCGTGGTCATGAAGGAAATAATAATAATCACTTTCTACCGGATTTAGGACTGCCTCTAACGAACTTTCGGCAAAATTACTGATCGGTCCGACCGGTAACCCTTCCACATAATACGTATTATACGGTGATTCAATTTCCAAATCCTCATATAATACACGGTCCTTATGCTCTCCCTGTGCATAGAGCACTGTCGGGTCAGTTTGAAGCGGCATACCTGCTTCTAAACGGTTATAGAAGACTCCTGCTATTTCGTTACGCTGATCGATATGTCCGGTTTCTTTTTCTATGATGGAAGCAAATGTAATAGCTTCATGCATCGTCAAATCAAGTTCTTCGATTTCCTCAAAGTGTTGGGATACGACCGCCTGCGTTTGATCGAGCATCATTTCGACAATCGTCTCAATCGAAGGATCTTCCTCATAGAAATCATACGTAATCGCAAATAAATAACCTTCCAGTGGATATCTGATTTCCTCATTTAATATATCGTCGGTAAGGATAAGTGGATAATCCTTTATTAACTGTTTGATATATTTTTCATCATTCACTTTCTCCAAAAACTCTTCACTTGTGAATGAGAATTGATCGGCATAGATTTCAGCAATCTGCTCGATGGTGAGCCCTTCAGGAATTGTGACCCGATGCGCTGTTTCCAGGACAATTTTCCCGTTTTTTAGGGATTCAATGATTTCATCCATCGACATCGCTGGGCTGAATGTATAGACACCAGCTTGGAAATCTGATTCATTTTTCAATTTTATGTAGAAACGAAAAATAAGGCCATTTTTTATAATACCATTTTCCTCTAATATCGTCGCTATTGTTGAACTGGTTGAACCAATCGGTATTTCAACTTCAACTTTTTCTTCGCTATCTGCTTCTACTGGTTCCAGGGCCGATTTCACATAGAAATAACCAACCAGTCCACTTATGACTAATATAATGATTAGTACTAGCAAGACGATGGATACTATCTTACGGACCGTGCGCGCTTCTTCCCCACGAGCATTACGGTTTTCTTTGAAGCGCTTGGTGAATTTACCTTTGCTCATGTATTCCTCTCCCTCTTATTCGATATATTATACTATATTATGTAAAATAATAAAGTATAAAGTGAATCTTAATTTCATACATAACACTTGCGAATAAAATTCACTTCACAGGGAAAAGCTGATGTCTCTTGGAGACATCAGCTTTGATAAAAAGATTTACTTTTCGTCTTCGTCTTCCTCCGCCAATGTTGCGAGCATCTCTTCAACAATTTCCCATTCCTCATCCGATTCAATCGGAAACAGGGAGAGATCTTCCTCATCATTTTCTTTTTCCTCATAACGGAAAGCATATACTTCGACTTCTTCGTCTTCCGCTTGTTCGACAGGTACAACGGCGATATAAGATTGGTCTGTATCATCGACATCGAATGTAAATAATACCTCGAATAAATGCTCTTCTCCGTTATCATCCGGGATGATAATTCTTTCTTTTTCTTCTAAACTCATGAGGTCACCTCTTTTTATTTTTGATCCAGATAGCCCTGTAATATAAATACTGCAGCCATCTTATCAATCACTTTTTTCCGTTTCTTTCTGCTCATATCTGCTTCCAATAAAACTCGTTCCGCAGCGGCAGTCGTTAAACGTTCGTCCCAAAGAACATAAGGCAATTGGAACGTTTCTCCAAAATGTTCGGCAAAACGCTGGGAAGCTTCTCCTCGCTCTCCGATTGTACCATTCATGTTCTTTGGTAAGCCAATGATAGCTTTCCCTATATCATGTTCGTCTATGATTTTTTTTAATTCATCGTCTGCAGAATGGAGATCAAGCTCATTCCAATGAATCGTTGTTAACCCTTGTGCTGTCCAGCCCAATGCATCGCTGACAGCAACTCCTATTGTTTTCGATCCGACATCCAGTCCAATAATTTTCATTTAGTTGTTTTGATTTTCCTTTAAATAATATTTTACTAATTCTTCAATTACCTCATCACGTTCCGCTTTACGAATTAGGTTTCTCGCATCTTTATGCCTTGGGATATAAGCAGGGTCACCGGATAATAAATAACCTACAATCTGATTAATTGGATTGTATCCTTTTTCCTGTAATGCTTCATGCACAGTAAAAAGGATTGTTTTTATATCGCGATCATACGGCTCCTCTGAAAAGTTAAACTTCATTGTTTTATCAATTGAACTCATTGTGACACCTCATTCCAAGTATTCGCGCACGATCCATCTTTATAAAGTTCATTATAACCTTTTCCATGGATTGTTACAAATTACTACTGATTGATTGCTTTCTTTACAAAGGCTTGTGCAGATGTTAGGGCTTCTTGAATTTTAGATGGATCACTTCCCCCTGCCTGGGCCATGTCCGGTCGCCCTCCACCGCCACCACCGCAAATGGTAGCAGCTTCTTTTATTAATTTACCTGCATGTATACCTTTTTCGACAAAGTCTTTGGAAACTCCTGCCGCGAGCTGAACTTTTCCGTTATTTTCTGTTGCAAGTAAAATAACTGCGGAATCCAGTTTTTGTTTCAAATCATCGACCATATTCCGTAACTGGTTCATATCTTTTACATTGACATGCTCTGCCAGCACCGGGACACCGGCGATATCTTCTACTTTTTCCAAGATGGAAGATGCTTCAATGTTTGCTATTTTTGTACTTAAAGATTCATTTTTCTTTTCCAGGTTACTTACTTCTTGTTGTAATGATTGTACTCTTTCTGTAATTTGCTGATCATCATTTGCCTTCACTAGATTAGATACCTGCTTTAGAATCTTCATTTTCCCGTTTAAAAACTCAAAAGCTTTCTTGCTTGTGACAGCTTCTATCCTTCTCGTTCCAGCGCCGATCCCGCCTTCAGATACGAGTTTAAACAGACCGATTTCAGAAGTGTTACGTACATGACAGCCGCCACACAACTCGACACTGTAGTCACCGATTTGCACAACACGGACAATATCTCCATATTTTTCCCCGAATAACGCCATTGCTCCTGTTTCTTTCGCTTTTTCAAATTCCTGATAATCAATGGAAAGATCAATGGATTGCCAAATTTTTTCGTTCACAATCGCTTCGATTTTCCGAAGTTCGTCTTCACGGAGTGCGGAGAAATGAGTGAAATCAAATCGCAAACGATCTGGGGTGACGAGTGAACCTGCTTGATTGACGTGATTACCTAGCACATCCTTTAATGCTTGGTGCAGTATGTGGGTTGCCGTATGGTTTTTAATAACTGCGTTACGAAAGGCATTTTCGACAATTGCCTGAACTTCATCCCCTTTACTAATTTCCCCGCTTTTCACTATCACTTTATGGATATGGAGTCCTTGTGGTGATTTTTGAACATCTTCAACATAAGCTGACGCATGCTCCGTATAAATCCATCCTTTGTCGCCAACTTGTCCACCACTCTCCGCGTAAAATGGCGTTTCTTTCAAGAAGAGGAATACTTCATCATTTGATTTTGCCACTTGTGCTTCTTCACCGGCATGGATAATCGCTGTAACGGTAGTCTTCGTTTCCAGTTTGTCATATCCGATAAAGGTGTCTTCCAAATCCAGGCCACTTAATGTCGTGTCTTGTACTTGCATCGAATCGACCCTTTGTCTTGCGTTTCTTGCTCTTTCTTTCTGTTTTTCCATTTCGGTTTCAAAACCGTGCTCATCAATTGTAAATCCATGTTCTTCAACATACTCGGCTGTAAGTTCCTTTGGAAAACCATACGTATCATATAATTTAAATACTTCTTCTCCAGGAAATACTTTATTTCCAGCCTTTTCTTCCCTTTTAATGATTGAAGTTAATATTTCTAATCCGTCGTTTAAGGTTTCATGGAATCGTTCTTCTTCAGAACGGATAATTTTTGCAATATGATCTTTCTGTTCAATTACTTGCGGATAGAAGTCCTGCATAATTTCACCGACAACATCGACCAATTCATATAAAAATGGTTTGTCCAAGCCAATATCTTTGGAAAAACGAATCGCTCGACGAATCAGCCTTCTTAAGACGTAACCCCGCCCTTCATTAGATGGAAGCGCACCATCAGCTATCGCAAAGCTGACCGTACGGATATGGTCGGCGATGACTTTAAAAGCAATTGTTTGTTTATCATTTGCTCCATATTTGACTTGGGCGATTTGCTCTGTCTTTTCAATTATTGGCATAAATAGATCTGTTTCAAAGTTTGTCGGTACGTCCTGAATAATTGATATGAGACGTTCTAGACCCATTCCAGTATCAATATTCTTCTTTGGTAACGGAGTGTACGTATCGTCCGCATTATGGTTGAATTGGGAGAATACCAGGTTCCATATTTCAAGATAACGGCTGTTCTCTCCTCCTGGAAATAACTCTGGATCATTCGGATCATTGCCGTACTCCTCGCCACGGTCATAAAAGATTTCCGTATTCGGACCACTTGGACCTTCCCCAATATCCCAGAAGTTCTCTTCCAGTCGAATGATTCGTTCTGGCGGCAATTTAATTTCGTTTAGCCAAATATCATAAGCCTCATCATCTTCCGGATGAACCGTAACCGATAAGACGTCTGGGTCGAATCCGAGCCATTTGTCACTCGTTAAAAATTCCCATGCCCAGTGGATTGCTTCTTTTTTGAAATAATCACCGATGGAAAAATTACCGAGCATTTCAAAGAATGTGTGGTGTCTAGCAGTATAGCCGACATTCTCAATATCGTTCGTTCGGATTGATTTCTGTGCATTTACGATTCGAGGATTATCCGGGATGACTCTTCCATCAAAGTATTTCTTTAATGTGGCAACCCCGCTGTTGATCCATAAAAGACTCGGATCGTCTTTCGGAACAAGCGATGCACTTGGCTCTACTGTATGACCTTTTTCTTTAAAGAAATCAAGAAACAGTTGTCTAACTTCGGCTGAATTAAATTTTTTCATCTTTTATTATCCTCCTTGTAATTGAAGATGGGGCCCTGTATCCCATTTTTCAACATAAAAAAATCTCCTCTCTGCTTATGCAGGGACGAGATTGTTCGCGGTACCACCCTATTTGTGAATTGTTGCCTACTCACCTCTTATGCATGTTAACGGTTTGATACCGACGGGGATTAGCCGCACTCAAGTGTAGCATTCCATGATTCGATGTGAGGATTTTCTCAGCTTAAAAATCCCTTTCTGTCACACGAGCTTCATGTACTCGGCACTTTCATCATTTTTAAATCTTCTTTTAGCGCTAGTATAGATAAATATTAACCGCTTGTCAATCAGTTATCACCAGGTAAAAGATACGGTAAGTGTTTAACAACTACTTTTAAAATAGCAACTAATGGCACTGCGATAATCATTCCAATAATCCCAAATAACTGTCCGCCTAACAATAATGCAAATATAATCATCACCGGGTGAATTCGAATATTCTTTCCCATAATAAATGGCGAAAGGAAATTCCCATCTATCATCTGGACAACAAATATTGCAATAATTACATAAAGGGCAAGAAGCGGTGAAGTAGTATAAGCAATCATCACGGCTGGTACTGCACCAATTATCGGACCAAAATAAGGGATAATATTGGTGAGTCCGATTACGATTGCAAGTAAAAGCGCATAAGGCACTTGTATAAATTTAAAAGCAAGGAATGTAAGCAATGTCACAAACAAGCTGACAAAAAACAAGCCTCGCAAATACCCACCAAGACCTTCATCGATTTTCTCGACCATCTGTTGCATCCTTGAATGGAGCCGATGCGGGATAAACCCCTTTAGAAATTGTTTCAGCAGATGATAATCCTTTATATAATAAAAGACGAGGACGGGAATAACGGTGACAATAAGAATCATATCAAATAGATGGGTAAACCCGTCGACTAAGCGGGATACGAGATGATCCGACAGATTTTCCAGCCGAATAATGACTTCATCAATCTTGTCATGGAAGGTCTCCGGCAGGAACGAAGTAGAGGTGTAAAGATGATTAATCGATGATTCATACATATTCACAAACTGCGGAATATTTTCAATTAAATCATTCATTTGCTGAATAACGATCGGATAAACGCGATAAAATAAAAAAGCAATCCCACCGAAAAACAGAATATAAATGATCATCACGGCTAGCCCTTTATGAATCTGTTGCCGGTCTAGAAATTCTATAATCGGATACAGTAAATAAGCGATAAATCCCGCAATGATAAACGGCAAAAATAGTTTCCACAAAAAGGAAAAAACCTCTTTAAAATAGGGTAAGGTGACCCATAACAAAAATGAAAATATTAAAATCAGGATTCCTATTAAAAGGAAATATAATAGTTTTTTTCTGTTCCACCATTCAAGCAACTGCAACACCTCGTGCTATGTTTGCTCTCGTCACGACAGTAACTTATCTTCCGTGATTGTTCTCTCTTCCTCTGAAAACAAATCATTAAGCGGGCTTACACTACCATCGACTTCGATTTGGTGAATATGGAATTTATCCTTTTTGACTACTAGTTCCAAATAACAAGACCAGCAATAATATAATTGGATTCCTATTTTTCCAAGATTTTTCCCTTTACAATTTGGACATTGCATCATTTCATCATCTCCTAGCTATAATTTCTATTTATAGCCTAACCGAAAGAGAAAATGAATATACTTCTATTTACATAAAATCATAAGGATTCAGTTCTTTTTCCTCATCTGAGATAAAATTTGGCAGTTCTTGTTCTTCCTCTAGCCGGCTCTCTAGCCGTTCAATTAAGGATGTGTAGCGCTGATTCGTGTCCATCGTCGTAACACCCCGCAAAAATGCTGACATATCCCCACAAATAATAAGGGATTCTTTACTTCTTGTTATCGCTGTATATAATAAATTTTTCCGAAGCATCCGATGGTACGATGAAATGACTGGTAAAATGATAATCGGAAACTCACTGCCTTGGGATTTATGAATGGAGATACAATAAGCATGCATGAAATTCCCGAAATCCTGCCGCTCATAAACAATTTCTTTTTCTTCAAAAGCAATAACAATTTGTTCTTTCTTCTCTTTATTTTCTTTTGCGAAAAAGATCGCGACAATCTCTCCTATATCTCCGTTGAATACACCGTCTTCCGGTTGGTTGACTAATTGGATTACCCTATCCCCTACTCGGTAACTTACATCCATTACTTTCATTTCCCGTGTTTTATCTGTCTTCGGGTTTAGAAGTTGTTGGATTTCCTCATTGATGCGATTAATTCCAGCCTCCGTTTTATAAATAGGGGCAAGCACTTGAATAGCGTTTGTATCGATTCCTTTTTCCAGCGCATGCTTGAATATTATTGTGATTGCTTCTACAATTTGTCGATTACTCGCCGGGATGAAACTGAAATCATTCGCTTTTTGAAGCGATGCATCTGTTATCTCGTTATTTTTTATTTCATGAGCAAGTTCAATAATCTTAGAACCTTCTTTTTGCCGGTATACTTCATGCAGTCTCACAATCGGTATTTTACCACTTGAAAGCAAATCAGAAAGTACTTGGCCAGGACCGACAGATGGTAGCTGATCTTCATCCCCAACTAACAGCACTTGCATATCATCTGGAATTGCTTTAAATAAATGATTGGCAAGCCAAGTATCGACCATCGAAAATTCATCAACAATTAGAAATTTCCCTGATAGACGCTCTTGTTCATTTTTTTCGAAGCCATCTTTTCCGTCCCAACCGAGCAACCGGTGGATGGTCGAGGATGGCAGGCCTGTAGACTCTTTTAATCGTTTAGCAGCCCGGCCAGTTGGAGCTGTAAGCACAAAAGGAAAATCTGACTTTTTCTCATAATCATCAATATCAAGGGAATGATCATGAATCGTTGCATAAGCTTTTACAATTCCTTTAATTACCGTTGTTTTGCCTGTGCCAGGCCCGCCAGTAAGAATCATTACCTTTGATTGTAACGCTTTTTCGATTGCATCAAATTGTTCCTTCCCGTAGCTTAGAATTTCTTCTTCTTCAATTTCCCCAGTTATCTTCATTAATTCAGCTAACGTTGTTTCACTTTCAATTTTTTTATTCATAATTCTACTAATATGGGCGGCAAAACCGTCCTCAGCATAGTATAAAGAAGGTAAATAAATATTTCCTTCACTAATAATAATTTTTTTCTCGGTATTCAATTGCTCCAACCGTTCCTGAATGATCTGTTCAGTCAGTTCGAAGCCTAGTACTTGAATCATTTCTCGCACGCATTGGTCATATGGTAAGTAGACATGGCCATCTTGAATACTTTTTTGCAGTACAAAAATACAGCCTGCACCAATCCGGTTCGGGTGGTCCATAGATAGTCCGTTCATTCGTGCAATCTGGTCAGCTGACTGGAAACCGAAGCCTTCAATGTCAAAAACAAATTGATATGGATCATCATATAACTTATGAATAGCTTCTTCCTTATATCGCTGATAAATTCGCTGGGCCATTTTAAGACTGATCTGGTAGCTCGAAAGCGTGATTGCAACTCGTTCAAAGCCTTGATGTTCTTCTAAACTTTTATGTAATTGTTCTCTTGTTTGTTTTTTAAGACCCGGAATTCCATCCAAGCATTCCGGGTCTTCTAAAATATGGGAGATGGCATTCATTCCTAATTTATCAACAATCCGAGTAGCTGTTTTTTCACCAATTGCATAAAACAAGTCACTGGACAAATAAGAAATCAAGCCTTCCTTCGTATCAGGGATATAGGTTTGATAGGATTCGACGCGGTACTGGATACCGAACTTTTGATGTTGCTCAAAGACACCGTGAAAATAATAAGAATGCTCTTCTGTCAAATGAGAGAAGTAACCTTTAGCAACAATCTCTTTCTCTTCATAATCTTCGTTCGTATCCTCTATTTTAACTTTTATGATTGCAAAATTCTCATCTTCATTGTGAAAAATTGTATAAAGAAGTCTGCCGCGAATATATCCTTTTTCATTTCGTTGCTTATCTTCCATACTTAAACACGCTCGTTTCGTTCTTTATTGACTCAACTTTCGCCGCCTGAAACAGTTAGCTAAACCTTAAAAATTCAAGAAAACCCGCAATCCACTCACCAAGAATCTGCATATTACGTTCATTCAGCGTAAGTATCTTTGTTTGTTCCTTTAGTTAAGCGCTCTAATCGCCGTTCAGTTGCCCGGTGGACGGATGCTTTCCGCGGGCACAGCCGAAGCCGCCTGCGGAAAGCGAGAGGTGTCTGAACTGCGGACCTCCAGAAGTAAGTTGCACACACTTACGCTGAATGGATGCAGTCGTTCATCTATCTGTTAAAAAATCATGTCTCGTCGTATTCGTCGCTAAATTTTCCGTACTTGATAAGATCGAACTGCTTTGATTTTTTACGTGCTAATGTTGATTATTGATTTTCCAAAAATTGTTCCACTTGTTTCTTTCCGTTCGCAGCTAAATAATGGTCCGGTTGCTCTTTTAGAGCTTGATTGAAATGCTTGAGGGCTTGTTCGGCATCTTCGTTGAATACGGCAATGACACCTAAATTATAATGGGCATCGCTATGTGCCTCATCCATTTTAATCACTTCTTGGAAGACTGTCTTCGCCTCATCGACAAGTTCCCCTTGGGCGAGCGAAAGCCCGTATTGGAAACGGTAATTAATTTCATCCTCAGCCAACTCTGTCGCCCGCAATAAATAAGGTAATGCTAATTTAAATTGTTCCTGGTACTGTAAAGAAAGACCGATCAAATAATATAAATGAGCATCCTCGAGTCCTTTATCCAATGCCTGCTGAAAATAGTTGTTCGCTTTCTCAAATTGTTCCTGTTTAAAATATAGATTGCCAAGTCCATAATAAGCAGTGGCAGCTGTGTCATCCAAACTGATTGCTTTCAAAAAGAACCGCTCCGCCCGTTCCGCTTCCTGAAGTTCTACTAAGAGGTTTCCAAAATTGATATAGCCCAATGGTTCATTTGGGTTCTCCTCAATCAATTCATTAAATAACTTTGCTGCTTCTTCATATTTTCCTTCCTGCATCATCTGGATTGCTTCTCTATTCTTATCCATGAATAATCCCCTAACTCAACCTACATAATCAAGATGTTGTTCATTTTTAATTACTTTATCAATCGTTCCTCCACCAAGACATACTTCACCGTCATAAAATACAACTGCCTGGCCTGGTGTAATTGCTCGCTGTGGTTCCGCAAATTCAACATGGACTTTTCCGTCCTCAAGTATGGTGACATTAACCTTGCTATCTTTTTGACGATATCTAAACTTGGCAGTACAGGAAAACGAACTCTTAATTTCTTCCGGATTGATCCAATTCAGATCGGTTGCGATTAATGAATCCGAATATAAATAATCATTTCCATAGCTTTGTTCTACATATAAAACATTTTCTTCCAAGTTTTTGCCGACAACAAACCACGGCTCCCCTGGCCCACCGATTCCAAGTCCTTGCCGTTGTCCGATCGTATAGTACATCAATCCATCATGTGTACCCATCACTTCACCAGTAAGAGTTTGCATTTCACCAGGTTGTGCTGGTAAATATTCACTTAAGAATTCTTTGAAGTTACGCTCCCCAATAAAGCAAATTCCGGTAGAATCCTTCTTCGTAGCTGTTGCGAGATTATGCTGAAGAGCAATCTCGCGTACTTTTGACTTCTGTAAATGCCCTAATGGGAACATTACTTTCGCTAAAACGTCACTAGATAGCTGGTTCAGGAAATACGTCTGATCTTTATTCTCATCCACTCCACGTAGCAACTCAACTTTTCCATTATCGCGTCTTACTTGTGCGTAATGTCCAGTTGCAAGATAGTCTGCACCTAGAGACACTGCATGATCGAGGAATGCTTTAAACTTAATTTCTTTGTTACACATGACATCGGGGTTTGGGGTACGTCCTGCTTTGTATTCATCAAGGAAATAGGTGAATACCTTATCCCAATATTCCTTCTCAAAGTTGACCGAATAGTAAGGAATATCTAACTGATTACATACGCGAACGACATCATCGAAATCTTCAGTTGCTGTGCAGACACCAAATTCATCGGTATCATCCCAATTTTTCATAAAAATCCCGACAACGTCATAGCCTTGCTCTTTCAGAAGCAGAGCGGCAACCGATGAATCAACACCACCACTCATACCGATTACGACACGTGTGTTTTTATTTTCATTCATTTTAATCACTTTCCTTGTTTTGTTAACCGTTTAATTATTTTCGCAACTCGCTTTGCCGCTTCGATTACATTTTCCTCTGTATTCGCACTTCCGAAACTGAAACGGATCGAGTTTGTCGTGCATGGATTATCATCACCAAACATTGCACTCAATACGTGGGATGGTTCCACGCTTCCAGCTGTACAAGCACTTCCGCTTGAGGCAGCAATTCCTTCCAAATCTAAATTTGTCAGTACTTGTTCCACGTTTGTACCAGGGAAACTAATATTGACAATCGTGCTGATTGCATGTTCCTGATCCCCATTCAAGGAGAAATCAATTCCTTCAGATTTAAGCTGTTCAATAAATTGTGCTTTATACTGCTCGTAGGCAAGGTTTCTTGCTTCTCGCTCATCAATGTTCAGTTGAACAGCTTCTTTAAAGCCGACGATGGCAGCAACGTTTTCTGTACCTGCCCGACGTTTTCTCTCCTGTTCCCCGCCGAACATCAAGTTTTGCATCATAACCGAATCACGTGCATAGAGAAAACCAATTCCTTTTGGACCATTAATCTTATGAGCGGAAGTGGTTAGTAAATCGATACCTAACTCATCCACATCAAGTTCTAATAAGCCATACGCCTGAACAGCATCCGTATGGAAATAAGTGTGATGTCCTTGTAACACTGCACCAATTTCCTTAATCGGCTGAATCACTCCAGTTTCATTGTTTACAAACATAATGGAAACAAGTATTGTATCTTCTCGCAATGCTGCTTCCACTACTTCAGGAGAAATACGGCCAGACTCATCTGTCGGTAGATAGGTTATCTCAAATCCGAGGGTTTCCAAATATTCTGCGGTATGAAGAACGGCATGATGTTCTTGCGCTGTTGTTATAATATGGTTGCCTTTTTCCCGGTTGGCAAGGGCTGTTCCAATCAATGCTAGATTATCCGCTTCTGTGCCACCACTTGTAAAGTAAATCTCCTTTTCATTGGCACCGATACTAGAAGCTATGAGTCGTCTTGCTTCATCTAATTGCTTCCTTGCTTTTCTTCCTTGTGAGTGAACACTTGAAGGGTTCCCATAAGTTTCTTGATAGATGGCTGTCATTACTTCTGCAACCTTCTTATCCATCGGTGTAGTTGCGGCATGGTCTAAATATATTGCTTCCATGGTGTGAATACCCTTCCTTCCTGTTAGATGTAAAACATATAGGCTTCTTCTTTATTATTATCACCAGAATCTGCTAAATCTTTTAGAGTTGTATGATCTAGCACCCCACGGATGGCATCACGGATTCTCAGCCATAATGCTTGTTGGGCAGGCTTCTCTTCTTCTATTCCTTCAACGAGTGTGATTGGACCTTCAAGCACCCGAATTACGTCTCCCGCAGTAATTTCTGTCGGTTCTTTTGCAAGTTTGTAGCCTCCGTAGGCTCCTCTTACACTTCTAACTAATCCTGCATTTCGAAGAGGTGCAGCCAACTGCTCCAAATAATGCTCAGATAAATTGTTTTCATGAGCGATCGATTTCAATGATTTGGGACCTTGCCCATATTCCTTTGCAAGTTCTATCATAATTGTAAGTCCATATCTTCCTTTTGTTGTTACTTTCATTTTAACTTTGCACCTCTTTACATTAAATCATTACTATACGTAATAAATTTTCTATTGTCTATCAATTAGCTTGAATTCAAGTCATACATATTATACTATTTGCTATTATAACATGAACCGTCTCTCTCTTGCATTTCTCTAATTTCAAGTCTAAGCTTTATATATAGTGCAACTTCTATACTTAAAAACAGAAAACAAAATCAGCCTTATCCAGTGCTCAGTGACTTTAAAGTATATACCTAGACACATCATTTAAATAAATTTTTTCAAAATGACTAGTAATCACTTTCATACAGCGTAAGTGCAACTCTTACCTGGAGGTTCGCAGTCCAGACACCTCTCACTTTCCGCAGGCGGCTGGTGAGCCTCCTCGTACGCTTTGCGTACTGCGGGGTCTCACCTATGCCTTTCCTCCTGCAGGAGTCTCGAGGTGTCTGGACTGCTCCGAGGGAAAGCCCAATTTAGATCACTCTTTATTATTCCACAGATATTATTTCTATCGTGACATGGGACTAGAATAAATGCTATCAATAATAATCATCTTACCAGTTCAGTTGCCCGGTGGACGGTGACTCCTGCGGGAAAAGCACGAGTCTGGAGACCCCGCAGGGCGGTAGCCCGAGGAGGCTCCAGCTGTGCCCGCGGAAAGCATCCGTCCACCGGGCAACTGAACGGCGATTAGAGCGCCTTAATTAGTGAAAGAGCAGACACTTACGCTGTATGAAAGCAATCAGTAGTTTCTTTCGGTTACTTTTAAGGGAGAATTATTAGGATAGCTAACAAATTGATATATCATAAAAAGAATAACGACTAATAAAGGACGGTAGTTATGAAACAACAACCATTAGCACTACGAATGCGACCAACTCATATCAATGAAGTTATTGGCCAGGAACATCTAGTTGGAGAAGGGAAGTTAATCCAACGTATGGTAACAGCGAATATGCTTGCATCCATGATTCTGTTCGGCCCACCAGGTACTGGGAAAACTTCTACTGCGTTTGCCATCGCCAAAACAGCAGGCCTTCAAGTGAGATTATTGAATGCAGTGACACATAAAAAGAAAGATATGGAAATCGTTGTTGAAGAGGCAAAGTTAAGTGGAAATCTTGTACTTATTTTGGATGAAGTCCACCGTTTAGATAAAGCGAAACAGGACTTTCTCCTCCCTCACCTTGAAACAAATCTCATTACGATGATTGGTTGTACAACAAGCAATCCCTATCATTCCATCAACCCGGCTATCCGAAGTAGATGTCATTTATTCGAACTCGAATCCCTGGAACCTGAACATGTAAAAACAGCATTACTTCGGGCAATCGAGGACAAAGAACGTGGATTAGGTGAGATGGACATTGAAATGACTCCGGAAGCGCTCGATCATTTTGCTCAAAGCTCCAACGGGGATATGCGCGCAGCCTTGAATGGTCTAGAACTTGCGGCAATGTCAACTCCACCAAATGCGGATGATGTAATTGTCATTGAACTGGAAGCTGCGGAAGAATGTATGCAGAAGAAAAGTTTTTCCCATGATAAGGGAGGGGATGCGCATTATGATGTGCTCTCAGCATTCCAGAAATCGATCCGCGGGAGCGATGTGAACGCTTCTCTTCATTATTTAGCTAGATTAATTGAAGCAGGCGACTTGGATAGTATCACAAGAAGAATGCTTGTTATCGCGTATGAAGACATTGGGTTAGCTAATCCACAAGCAGGACCACGTGCACTTGCCGCTGTACAGGCCGCGGAAAGAATCGGGTTTCCGGAAGCAAGGATTCCATTAGCTGTTGCAATTGTAGAACTTGCCCTCTCTCCTAAATCCAATACAGCCTACAAAGCTCTCGACGGCGCTCTCGCTGACGTGCGTAGTGGGAAAAGCGGTGACATTCCCTCACACCTAAAAGATAGTCATTATAAAGGTGCAAAAGATTTAGGCAGAGGAATCGAATATAAGTATCCGCATAATTATGACGGGGCATGGGTCGCGCAACAATATTTACCGGACCGGATTAAAAACAAGAGATATTATGAGCCTAAAGATACTGGTAAATTTGAGAAAGCAATGAAACATGTCTATGAAAAAATCGAACGTGAAATGAGTTTTCCAAAGAATGACGTATAAATCTTTTTTCTTGAGGCAATAATAACTAGCAACATGATAATCTATTGTTTTGCCTAGAAAAAGGAGTTGGATAAAATGGCCAAAGTGAGACAAGACGCCTGGTCCCATGAGGATGATCTATTGCTGGCAGAAACCGTGTTGCGGCATATTAGGGAAGGAAGTACACAACTGAATGCGTTTGAAGAAGTTGGGGATAAATTAAACCGGACTTCTGCTGCCTGTGGATTCAGATGGAATGCTGAAGTTCGTAATAAATATATCAATGCGATTGATTTAGCAAAACGGCAACGGAAAGAACTAAAACGAAAGCAAGCAAAACAAAATTTCTCACCTGCTCCGAAACAACCAAATCAAAGCAGGGAAATAGTAGCTGACAGAAAAGTTACGGAAGACATTACATTTGATATGGTTCTCACATTCTTGAATGAAGTAAAACAGGACTACTATGTTTCTAACCAGTCAAAAGCGACAACAGAAGCAGCATTAACAGAAAACGAACAATTAAAAGATGAAATTACGAAGCTTGAGAAGCAATTGAAACAGACGGAAAAACAACTGGAAACAATCCAGGATGATTACCAGACGTTTATTCAGATCATGGACCGGGCGAGAAGAATGACCGTTTTAAAAGATGAACGATCCTTCACCTCCCCGAGTTTCCGAATGGATAAGAATGGAAACCTTGAACAACTAGCTAACCCTTCATCAAACTAAAACCAAAAGCGTAACGGCTATGGCCGTTACGCTTTTTATTATGTACGAGATCCCGATCGTGCCGTCCATTTAAAAGTTTTGATCCCGCTTTTAGCAGGTGGGTGCCCTGTTCCAAACTGCTGATATTGTCTGCAGTAGACGGTATGGCAGGATGGAAACTTCCAGGCTCCCTATCAATTGGTGTTCGGTCAAAATACTTCGTATGGACGCACACATCAGGATTTTTTGATATTCTTTTGATTGTAAATTTATATTAACATAGCTTTTTAGAATTATCAAATGATAACCAAATCGTTTTGATTAATCTTTTTGTTTTCTAAGTTGAATCGATAATTCTTTCAGCTGTTCTTCCGCTACTCCGCCTGGTGCTTCCGTTAATAGATCTGAAGCCGAGGCCGTTTTAGGAAACAGGATTGTATCACGTAAGTTTGAACGGCCGGCAAGCAGCATGATAATCCGGTCAAGCCCTAAAGCAATACCCCCATGTGGAGGTGCACCGTATTCAAGAGCTTCCATTAAGAATCCGAATTGTTCTTGTGCTTCTTCTTCTGAAAAACCAAGAACTTGGAACATTTTTTCCTGAGTTTCTTTTTGATAAATACGGATGGAGCCTCCTCCTAATTCATATCCGTTCAAGACAAGGTCGTACGCGTTCGCACGCACATTCTCAGGTTCTGTCAATAATTTATCGAGCTCACCTTCTACCGGAGAAGTGAATGGGTGGTGTGCTGCGAAGAAACGGTCAAGTTCTTCGTCATACTCAAGCAATGGCCAGTCTGTTACCCATAGGAAATTGTAAATCGACTGATCGATTAAATCCAACTCTTTTCCAAGTTTTAGACGCAATGCACCTAAACTGTCAAAAACAACCTGGTTCTTGTCCGCAACGAATAATAATAAGTCTCCATCTGTAACTTCAACCTCTGTTATCAACTGTGCCTTTTCCTCTTCAGTTAGGAATTTGGCAATTGGTCCTTTTAGCTCTGCTCCTTCCGCTTTCAACCATGCAAGTCCTTTAGCACCGTATACATCAACATATTCAGCCAGCTTATCAATATCTTTTCTGGAGAAATTAGCTGCTTCACCTTTCACGTTCAACAGTCTCACACTTCCTCCATTTTCAATCGCCCCTTTAAACACTTTGAATTCGGATGTTTTGAAAATAGGTGAAGCATCGATAATTTCCATACCGAATCTCGTATCAGGTTTATCCGAACCAAAGCGATTCATCGCATCATCGTACGACATGCGCGGAAACGGTAACGTAATATCAATTCCTTTAACTTCTTTCATAACATATTGCATCATTTTTTCGGTCATCGCCATAATATCATCGCTTGTCTGGAAAGAAGTCTCAATATCAATCTGAGTGAATTCAGGCTGACGATCTGCACGTAAGTCCTCGTCACGGAAACAGCGGGCAATTTGGTAATACTTCTCAAAACCACTCATCATAATTAATTGTTTAAACAGCTGCGGAGATTGTGGCAAGGCGTAAAACTCCCCTGGATGGACCCTGCTTGGCACGAGATAGTCTCGAGCACCTTCTGGAGTACTTTTCGTTAAAATCGGTGTCTCCATTTCAAGGAATCCGTCATTGTTTAAAAAGTTCCGGATTGCCTGTGTTGTTTGGTGACGTAATTTAATCGTTTCCTGCAAGCCCGGACGTCTAAGATCAAGATAGCGATATTTCAACCGTAAATCCTCCGCAACGTCCGTATCATCTTTGATCATAAATGGTGGATTCTTGGATTTATTTAAAATTTCTACAGAAGAAGCAACGACTTCTATTTTCCCGGTTTTCATCAATGAATTGACGGTACTTGCTTCACGTGCGACAACTTTCCCTGAAATCTCCACCACATATTCTGAACGAATTGTATCAGCGATCTGGAGTGCTTCTGCTGATTCATCTGGATTGAATACTACTTGCACAACACCTGATCGGTCACGTAAATCAATAAAAATTAATCCACCAAGGTCGCGGCGCTTTTGCACCCAACCTTTGAGCAGAATTGTTTGACCGATATGCTCTTCATTTATTGTTCCGGCATAAATTCTTGTCATCTTACTTACTACCTCCTGTTAATTTCCCTGTCAGCGTATCAACTATATTTTCCATCGGTAGAACTTGTTGTTCACCCGTAGCCATTTCCTTTACTGTTACCGTATTGTTGCTTACCTCTTCTTCACCAAGGATTAGGACATATTTAGCTTCGTAACGGTCCGCTGCTTTCAATTGGCCTTTCATCTTCCGCATTTGATAGTCTTTATCAACTTGCACACCATTTGCACGCAGGTCATGAACTAGGCGAACAGCTGCTTGTTCCGCTTCCTTACCAACAGCAACGACGTAACAATCTAATTTGTCCGTGTCCGGTATTTCAACCCCTTCAGCTTCAAGGGCCATCAGAAGACGCTCCAAGCCCATTCCAAAACCGATAGCAGGTGTAGTTGGCCCACCGAACTCCTCGATCATTCCGTTGTACCTTCCACCACCAGCAAGTGTTGTTATCGCTCCAAATCCTTTTGCATCACTCATGATTTCAAAAGCCGTATGGTTATAATAATCCAGCCCGCGAACTAAGGTAGGATCTATGACATAGTCAATTCCCATCGCATCTAAGTACCCTTTTACTTCCTCAAAATACGTTTTCGATTCTTCGTTCAAAAAGTCAAGAATCGATGGTGCTGTTCCCATTGCCGGGTGGTCCCGGTCCTTTTTACAATCGAGGACACGTAACGGATTTTGCTCGAGGCGGACTTGACAGTCGGCACATAGCTCTTCTTTATGCGGAGTGAAGTGGTCGATCAATGCTTGACGGTGCTTCTCTCTGCTTTCTTTATCACCTAGGGAATTAATGACAAGCTTCAAGGAAGTTAATCCTAATGATTGATAAACCGTCATTGCTAAATCAATCACTTCCGCATCAATAGCGGGATCCGCACTGCCTAGCGCTTCGATACCGAACTGATTCAATTGACGCATTCTACCCTTTTGCGGGCGCTCATAACGGAACATTTCTGCAAAATAATAAAGTTTAACTGGCTGATTCACATCTCCATACAGCTTATTTTGCACATAGGCCCGGGCGACGCCAGCTGTTCCTTCAGGTCTTAGCGTTAAACTTCTCCCGCCGCGGTCCTCAAACGTGTACATTTCTTTCTGGACAATATCCGTCGTATCACCAACTCCGCGCTGGAACACTTCTGTATGCTCAAAGACAGGAGTACGGATTTCTTTATAATGATATCTCTTACAGATTTCCTTAATTTGTTCTTCAACATATTGCCAAGCTTTGACATCTTTCGGTAAAATATCAACCGTTCCTCGTGGTGCATTCATACTCAACACCATCTCCTCCTTTACTTTCTACAAATTTATTTCCTCGAAAAAATATATAAAAATCCCGTCCCTTATAAAAATAAGGGACGGGATTTTTGCCCGCGTTGCCACCCTAGTTGATGTAAATACATCCGCTCTACACACAGTTAACGCCTGTCTACGTATATCCCTACTCTAATTTTCGGTCTATATCCTCTGGAATGTCTTTCATTGGACTATCGTATAGAAATGCTCTCAGCCAGTGACATCTCTTCTCTGCTTTACCTAGTTTCCAATTACTTTTTCCATCAACGGTATTGTCTATTTATTCGTAGCTTATTTGAATGATTATAATCATAAGCTGTTCCAAGAAAATTGTCAAGAACGATTGTATAAGAACAACATCTTAATTTTTATTTACTGATGTTTTGATCCAGTCCTTCTTCGCGGCCCTCTATAATCGTGTTCCCAATTACGTAAGTCGTCTATTTATATAAGACACTTTCCTATTGTTCATGAAGGTTATTTATAGTACTCTGTAAGTGATTACACATTAAATAACCGGGGGTGGAGATTTAATGAAAAACAACAATGATACTATTTATGAAATTATCGTGCATGCTGTTAATTTGCTCTTGCTCGGATGTATCGGTATTCTCGCCTTTTTCTCTGTGGTAAACATTAGCCCAAACCAAAACCCCACCTCTGACATGATTGCATTTATCACCATTGCTTTCCTGACTGCAATGTGGGCATTCAATTATTGGCTCCAGTTAAAGAGAAAAAAATGGATTCTACCAATAGCCGGAACTGTCCTTTACGTCGCCATCTCTTCCTGGATGTAGGCATACCATTCATATACGACGTTTTTATTAGATAAGCCCGCAACCATCCAGAAAAGCTTTACCACGGATTCCATTACGGAGTGTATTGACACCAGGCCCTTTCACCCCTTCGAACAGGTCATAAAATGTATATTGAAAAGGATTACACTACAAATTACTAGGGTGGAGATTTAATGAGAACTAATGTTACTATTTATGAAATTGTCGTGCATGCTGTCAATTGGCTCTTACTCGGACTGGTTGGTTTTGTTGCATTTGGTCTCTTAATAAATATTAGCGAACCAGGGCCAGTCCCCAACTTTGGAATTATCGATTTCCTATACCTTATTTTTCTCCTAGCAATGTGGGGTCTGAACTATCGGCTCCAACTCAAAATTAGAAAATGGTATCTACCGCTAGTCGGAACCATCCTTTTTATCACCATAGGTTCGGTTGTTCTAGGTGTGGTTGTTCCATTCCTAAATCATATGATTTACCTTTAAATAACACCGCAGCCATTTCTTAACGCCTCAAGACGGATACCAGTACGAATCGTTGTAGCGCCAGGTCCTGTTAAGTTTTTCATGCAACTTAGCATATTTTTGTGCGCAGGGCATCTTGCTGTGCCTGTCTTCCCATTGATTTCTCTGTTATGATGTCTGCAGCAAATTTCAATCGCATTGATTGCTGCACCGTTAGCTTTGCCACTAGCACAAAAATTTATTATACTTTAGAATACTACTATAGACTGTACTTATAGATTGGAGGAACAAATTTGTCTTTCAGAAAGATTATCATCCTCTCTTTCACATTTCTTTTATTACTTACTTCAACGGCTTTTGCAAAAAATGCAATGATCGAAGAAGATAAATTGAATGTCCGAACTGGACCTGGTACAGATTTCGATCGTATCGGACAAGTTAACAGCGGGGATGAATATGAAATCCTTGAAGAAACGGACGAGTGGATAAAAATTCAATATGCCGATTCGGAAGGTTGGATTACAAAAGAGTTTGTGACGATAAATGAAGAGGACGATCCAGTTAAGGAAACAAAAGAAGAGGAGGAAAAATTAGAAGAACCTTCCTTGTCTACTGTGACGATTCAGCAAGATGGAACCCATCTAAGAGAAGAAGCTTCTCCCGGTTCTGATATTGTTGCATTTACCGATAAGGATGAAGAATTTGAAGTTGTCTCGGAAACGGAAAATTGGCTGGAGATTACAAATGATAAGGTATCAGGTTTTGTTCTACGAGATTATATTGAACAAACCGGTAACCGGAACACTAGTCTGCGGGGTAAAACCATTATAATTGATGCGGGACACGGCGGTAGAGATGTCGGAGCAATTGGTATTAGCGGATCCTACGAGAAGGACATTACCTACTTGACGGCTAGAGAGTTGGAAAGGGAATTGACGGCACTTGGAGCAGAAGTCGTTATGACTCGACAGAATGATGAATTCATCCCTCTAGAAAGCCGTTCCAGCTTAGCTAACGTTATCAATACGGATGCTTTCTTAAGTATCCATTACAATAGTTTCCCTGAAGTTCCAAGTGTTTCAGGTATTGAGTCTTTCTATTATCATGATCAATATGAATCGCTTGCAACTTATGTCCATGATGAAATTATTAAGGAAACAAATGAAAAAGATAGAGGAATTTCTAATCAAGATTTATATGTCACCCGCCTAACGTTTAATCCTGGTATATTGCTTGAACTCGGGTTTATATCCAATGAAGAGAGCGATGAGCTATTACATAGCACGGGATATCAAAAGAAAATGGTGACCGGTATTATCAACGGTCTGCAGCGTTATTTCGCAGACACCGAATAACCAAAAAAAGAAGCAGGGATGCAAATTATTACATATCCCTGCTTCTTTTTATTTATCTTTGCTGTCGATTAGGATAGTGACTGGACCGTTGTTGGTTAGGTTAACGTCCATCATAGCACCAAACTCACCGGTTTCTACATGGATACCTTCCTGCCGCAGTGCTTCATTAAAACTTTCGTATAGACGATTAGCCACGTCAGGCTTTGCCGCATGAACGAAACTTGGTCTTCTTCCCTTTCTCGTGTCCGCATATAACGTAAACTGCGAAATTGACAAAATGCTTCCTTCCGCATCTTTTAAAGACAAATTCATTTTTTCATTTTCATCTTCAAATATACGCAAATTGATGATTTTATTCACTAAATAATTAACATCTTGCTCGGTATCCTCATGTGTCACCCCAAGCAATACGACGAGACCGTGATCGATTTCACCTACGACGGAACCATCTATGGTTACGGATGCATTGGTTGTGCGTTGAATTACTGCTTTCATTTCACTATTTCTCCTTACTTTACAACTAGTTGATCGTTCTTGTTACAGAGTATACATCTGGGATTTTCTTTAATCTGCCAACAATTTTTCTTAAATGACCCGTATTTTGAATAAGAATTGTCAAATGAATGACAGCCATTTTATTCTTATCCGTTTGCCCATTCACATGGGTAATATTTGTCTTCATTTCACTTACAGCGTGAAGCACTTCATTAAGCATTCCTTGACGATCATATCCTGAAATTTGCAAATCGACATAGTAATGCTTCGTGTCTGTATAATCGTCTTCCCAAGATACGTCTATAAATCGTTCCTTCGCTTCTTCCGTATCGATATTCGGACAGTCGGCTCGGTGCACGGACACACCCCGTCCTTTCGTAATATAACCTCTGATTTCGTCACCTGGTACAGGGTTACAACATTTCGCTAAACGTACTAATAAGTTTTCTACTCCTTCTACCCGAACACCTGAATCTTTACGATGCGCTCTCTTTTTCGTCTTTTCAGCCGATTCCTCGGAAAGTATCTTTTTAACACTTTCTTCTTTTTCTCTATCTTTCCGTATCGTATCTGTTAACCTTGTAGCTACAAGTGCTGCTGTAATTCCTTGATAGCCGACCGCTGCATAAAGATCTTCTTCATTCGTAAAGCTGAATTTCTCACAAACTCGTTTCAAATTCTCTTCGGTTAATACTTCTTTTGGAAGAATGTCGAGCGCACGGATTTCCCGTTCGACAGCTTCCTTCCCTTTGATAATATTTTCTTCCCGGCGTTGTTTCTTGAAAAACTGTTTGATTCGGCTTTTCGCTTGTGAAGTTTTTGCGATTTTCAACCAATCCTGCGATGGACCATAAGAATGTTTCGAGGTCATCACTTCAACAATATCGCCATTTTTCAATTTATATTCAAGGGGTTCCATTTTTCCGTTAATTTTGGCCCCAATCGTTTTATTACCAATTTCCGTATGGATTTTATAGGCAAAGTCGATTGGCACAGACCCTGAAGGGAGTTCAACCACATCGCCTTTAGGTGTGAAAACATAGACCATATCAGAGAATAAGTCGATTTTTAATGACTCAATAAACTCTTCCGCATCATGGGTTTCGCTTTGCCAATCTAGTATTTCCCGAAACAGAGATAATTTCTCTTCAAATGAACTGCCTGAACCACTCTTCGCCTGTTTACCTTCTTTATATGCCCAATGTGCAGCAATCCCGTACTCTGCAATTTCATGCATTTCCTTTGTCCGGATCTGCACCTCAAGCGGATCACCCTTCGGACCGATAACAGTCGTATGCAAGGATTGATAAAGGTTCTGTTTTGGCATCGCAATATAATCTTTAAATCTTCCAGGCATCGGCTTCCAGTTTGTATGGATAATACCGAGCACAGCATAACAATCTTTAATACTGTCTACAATAATCCGCACAGCGAGCAGATCATAGATTTCATTAAATTGCTTGTTTTGCTTCACCATTTTTTGATAAATACTATATAGATGCTTCGGACGACCGGACATTTCCGCTTCAATATGGACTTCATCCAGTTGAATCGATAATTGCTTGATGACTTCCTCAATATATGTTTCACGCTGTTCTCGCTTCTGTTTCATTAATTGTACGATGCGGTAATATTGCTGCGGGTTTAGGTACCGTAGCGCGGTGTCTTCCAATTCCCATTTAATCGTTGAAATTCCGAGACGGTGAGCAAGCGGGGCAAATATTTCGATTGTTTCATTCGCTTTTTGCCGTTGTTTATGTGGTGGTAAATGCTTCAATGTCCGCATATTATGCAGACGGTCCGCAAGCTTAATGAGAATGACCCGAATGTCTTTTGCCATTGCAACAAACATTTTGCGGTGGTTCTCCGCTTGTAATTCTTCTTTGGACTCGTACTTGATTTTCCCAAGTTTCGTTACACCATCGACAAGCAAAGCAACTTCCTCATTAAACTCTCCTTCAATTTCTTCCAGCGTCGTCTCAGTATCCTCAACGACATCATGTAAAAATCCACCTGCAATGGTCTCCGCATCCATTTGCAGATCAACAAGTATCCAAGCAACCTGGACAGGGTGGACGATATACGGTTCTCCTGACTTTCTAAATTGGCCTTCATGGGATTTTTTTGCATATTCATAGGCGCGTTTAATAAAGGTTAGATCGTCCGTTGATAAATATTCACTTGCCCTGTCCATTAATTGTTCAATTGTTATAACTTCATCTTTTGCCATTTAATCACCTTTATCAACTATCTAAAATTGTTTGACTTATCTGTAGATAAGGAAGTTTCCTTAATAATTATCCTTTTAAATAACTTCCATTATATGCGTTTATTCGTCCACTGTCTATAATTACGGTGAAAAAACAAGAACAAGATCGAATTTGGGGATATATTAGAAGAGGTCTGACCAATATATAGCCAGACCTGATGTGTATATTAGTACGTTATCAAAGATAGAACTTCATATCCTTCTAATTTATCAATGCCATTCAAATAGCTCAACTCAATAAGGAATGCGCAGCCTGCTACTACTCCGCCGAGCTCTTCGACAAGTTTAATTGTTGCTTCGATTGTTCCACCTGTCGCAAGTAAGTCATCTGTAATAAGAACCCGCTGGCCTGATTTAATCGCATCTTTATGGATAGCTAGAACATTCTCACCGTATTCCAGACCGTAGTTTACTTGAATCACTTCACGAGGCAACTTGCCTTTTTTTCGAACAGGTACAAATCCGCGGCCTAGCGCGTAAGAAACAGGGCAGCCTATAATAAATCCTCTTGCTTCCGGACCGACGATAACGTCTACTTCTTTTTCTTTGGCAAACTCAACAATATCATCTACTGCTGCGCGGAATGCATCACCATCAGCCATGAGCGGGGTAATATCCTTAAAAGAAATCCCTTCTTTCGGCCAGTCATCTACAATTTCAATATATTTATTATAATCCATTTATCATTTCCTCCTTGGACTTTTCCGTTTCAAGGTAATTTATATATGGTGTAAACCAGTTTTTAAACTCCTCATAATTGGAGTAATACAATTGCTGTTCAATCTCTAACTGTCGTAACCTTTCCTGATACACATCAGCAGCTTCCAAATCCTTTTTCTCCGGGGTTGGATTGACATGAACTACTCCATTATCCATCCTAACAAATTCAAGCTCGGAAAAAACACGCAGCATGAAAACAATATGTTCTTTAGACCAAGACTTTACTTTCATGATGGACTGGATTTCCCGCTTCATGTCGATTGTTTTACGCTTATGAAACAGTGCATATAACCAGACAAAGTCTTCTCTTGTTGGAAATGTCTTTAAATAGGCACTGTCATTTAATTGGAAACAAGCATAAATATTAACTGGTTGTATCTTCTGGATGAGTTGAATTAAGTCATTCAATCGAGCTGGCAGTGTACACAAAATCAGGTGGGGAACTTTCTGTAATTCCTGGTCTTTCGCTTCATAGCTGATTGTGGGAATAAAGCTATATTCCAGCGGATTTTCCGAAACAGCGATAACTTCTTCATTTGCCAAAAAGCTGAAATCAACATTTTTTCTGCCACGATAATCGAATAGCTGCCATTCCTCTATTCGCATGTCTTGAATCATAATCTGGGGTTTACGGTTGCCATTCCATTCATTGATTCCTAACTCCCCGACTACTTGTAGAGGGGTGTTCGGCGAAATTGCATAATAAAGATTTCCAAATCCAAACCCGATTCCATCCAAAAGCTTTCCATCTTCGCGGAATTGCAATTTTAAATGGTTTTTCTTGCTTCCAATCTGCCTTCCTTCAGCAGGAATATGTTCGATCTTGAAAACAGGTTTCGGATTCCCCATACCATATGGTGCCAAACGTTTGATTTCATCGATTAACCCTTCGTTTATCTCAGCGATTTCCACTTCTCCACTAATTATAATTTCTTCTTTGCAGTCCTCTTCCGTCAGTTGCTCTTTCATATATCCGTCAAGTGCTTCCTGAATTTTTTCAACATTCTCAAGAGGGATTGTCATCCCCGCTGCCTGAGCATGCCCACCGAACTTTGAAAATAGATGGCGAACTTTCATGCAATTCGTGAATAGATCAAAAGCTGGAATACTTCTTGCGGAACCTTTTAATTCATTCGTTTCTGGATTAAAGTTCAATACAATTGCTGGGCGATCAAATTGCTTCACAAGTCTAGAAGCAACAATTCCCAATACACCTTCATTCCAATTTTCCTTATATACAATCATAACACCGAACTTGCTTGGGTCTACCATTTTCTCTGCTTCTTTTCTTATCACTTCTACAATCCGCTGTCTTTCCTGATTCAACTGATCTATTTCTTCAGCGAGTTCTTGGGCTTCCTCTTGGAACTCCGTCAGTAGAAGTTCAACGGCAAGACCGGCATCCTGCAGCCTTCCAACTGCGTTCAAGCGTGGTCCCATTTTAAAACCAACATCTTCTTCTGTCACATTTCCTTCGATTTTGCAGATCTGTTTTAATGCTGAAATTCCCGGTGTATTGCTTATTGTTAATTCTTTCAGTCCGTAATAGGATAGTACTCGGTTTTCATCCGTTAACGAAACTAGATCGGCAATCGTTCCAATCGCTACAAACCCGAGCAGATGTTTCGGAAAAAACCCAAGTAAGTACTGAGCGAACTTGAATGCAACCCCTACTCCAGCCAATTCTTTAAATGGATAATCCTCAGAGAGAGCGGGATGAATAATTGCATAAGCATCAGGGAGTTCATTCTGTGCCTCGTGGTGATCGGTAATAATAAGGTCAACGCCAAGAGCTTTTGCCACATCCGCTTCGTGAACAGCTGTAATTCCATTATCCACCGTAATGATCACTGTAAACCCGTTAGCATAAGCTTGGCGGAAAGCTTCTTCATTCGGTCCATAGCCTTCTGTAAATCGATTTGGTATGTAATAGGAACAATTTGCTCCAAGCTCTTCCAAAGCCTTAATGAGAACAGCTGTAGAAGTGACACCATCTGCATCATAGTCACCGTAAACTAAAATCTTTTCATTTTGTTCAATTGCTTCTCTTACACGCGTGGCTGCCTTATCCATCCATTGGATCTTTTCAGGTGGATGAACATCGTCCAAAGATGGGAATAAAAACTTTTCCGCTTCCCTAGACGAGCGAATCCCCCGTTGCAGCAATAGTTTTTCAACAACAGGAGAAAGTTTAAAAGATATATCATTTATTAATTTTGCATCAGATTCA
>NZ_JBBKBV010000022.1:0-58154 GCF_037892815.1 Oceanobacillus sp. HCA-5259
AAAAAAGAGGTGCCATGCACCCCCAAACTACACCACTTCTTCCTAGCATTCTACAATTTTTCCCTTTGCTCTTTCGTCACAATATGAAAAGCTAGACCAACAAATAAAAATCCACTAACAAAGTTCCCAATCGTCACAGGTATTTGATTCCATATCCACCAGTCCGCCATACTGATATCCGCTCCGACCATCATGGCTGCAGGTATTACAAACATATTCACGACAGCGTGCTCAAACCCTTGAGCGAAGAAAATGAAAATTGGTATCCACATGGCAGTAATCTTTCCGATTGTGGAGGTGGATGTAGCATTCATCAGGACTCCTAACGTAACCATAAAGTTGCATAGCATCGCCTTTACAAATACAACAACCATTCCATCCCAGCCGTATGCTTTATAATCTAATGTTTTACTTTCTGCTACAGCAATTAATTTTTGTATCATGATTGAGTCCTCAATATTTCCAAAATGTGTAATATAGATTGTGTATAATACCGCATAGATAACACTACCAGCCAAGTTTCCAATAAAAGCCCATGTGAAGTTACGAGCAATATTGGGCACGGTTATTTTATTGCGAAATCGTGCGATCGGCATCGCAACAAAAGATCCCGTTACAAGTTCAAGATTCAATAATAGAGTTATAACAAATCCAGTTGGAAAAATAAGCGCCCCAACAATATCTAGCCCTGTTTGAGTTGCACCAGTAAATGCCAATGTTGTCGCATATCCTAATAATACACCAGCTAGCATCGCTTTAATCAAAATGTGACTAATTGGCAATTGTGCTTTATTCTTTCCAGCCACTGCAACAGACTCAATTACTTGAGGTGGTTTCACATAGTCCATATCCATCTACCCTTTTCATTATAATAATCATTTGTTCACTTTTTCACATTATTTAAGTGTTACGTCCATTATAATCTATTTTCGGGAGATTGAGTCTGACAGTTTTGTGTACATATAGTTATCGACTCGGATGATAGGCTCCAATCTAAATTATGGCAACATAAAAGCCAGAACCGATTGCAGCTCAGCTATCAGTTCCGGCTAAAATAGATTTATGAATAACAGTTCACCTAGCTCTTTTTCTTCACTTTGGCTTTCTCCATTTACATGGATTTCGGACAAAAACACCCTCACTCTAAAATAACACTCGGAATGTACGTTAGAATGTGGGTTCTCTATCCATCTAGTGACTTTTAATCATACATGAAATCATCCAATAAAATTCATATCGTAGCCGAAGCCTAATTAATTACTTCAGCAGTATCAAGACTCAAGTGTTTTCGAACCGTTCCATGTGGGTCAATGACATATTTTCTTGCTGCCCCGCCGTCAAACTTTTTATATCCATCTGGTGAGTCACCAATAGATATAACCGTAGCGTTCACCACTTTTGCAATTTGTGCACGATCACTTAAAATCGCCTGCATTAAATTACGGTTATATTTCATTACAGGCGTTTGTCCCGTAACAAAATGGTGTGCTTTTGCAAAGCCTAATCCAAACCGGATTTTAAGGGTTCCCTCTTTTGCCTCCGCGTCAACTGCACCCGGGTCCCCCGTAACATATAATCCAGGAATACCGAGACGTCCTCCCGCTCGCGTTATATCCATAATCGAGTTCAGTACCGTCGCTGGTGCTTCCCCGGCATCTCTTCCATGTCCGCTCGCCTCAAAACCTACCGCATCTACTGCACAATCCACTTCCGGTACACCTAAGATTTGCTCGATTTGCTCACCAAGATCATCATGCTCTCTCAAGTTTACCGTTTCACAGCCAAAGCTTCTCGCCTGAGCCAACCGTTCTTCATTTAAGTCCCCTACAATGACAACCGATGCACCAAGCAATTGTGCAGAGTGAGCAGCCGCAAGTCCAACCGGGCCGGCTCCTGCTACATATACCGTCGATCCCATCTTAACTCCTGCACTATAAGCACCGTGATATCCAGTCGGGAAAATATCCGAAAGCATCGTTAAATCAAGAATCTTATCCAGCGCCTGGTCTCTATCAGGGAATTTTAACAACTGGAAATCAGCATACGGAACCATCACATATTCGGACTGACCACCGACCCAGCCTCCCATATCTACATAACCATATGCAGAACCTGGACGATCTGGATTTACATTTAGACAAATATGTGTGTCTTGCTGGCGACAATTGACACAACGCCCACAAGCGATGTTGAACGGGACAGAAACAATGTCACCTTTTTCAATGAACTCTACGTCACTGCCGACTTCTATTACTTCTCCCGTAATCTCGTGCCCCAATACCAAACCACTTGGAGCAGTTGTTCTTCCGCGAACCATATGCTGGTCACTTCCGCAAATATTTGTTGCAATCACTTTTAATATTACCCCGTGATTACATTTCCTTCCGACGTTCAGCGGGTTAACTCCTGGTCCATCGCGAAGAACAAGATCTGGATAGCCAATATCCTTCACTTCAACCTCTCCTGGTTTGGAATACACTACTGCTTTGTTTGACAAACGAATCACTCCTTAAAAATAATTTAAAAAGGGTGTCCATCATGTAGGCGTTGCTCTCTAAATCCGATTATATCATGGTTTAACAATAATTCAAATAATTTTGATTTACACGAATTTACAAACCACGACACAATAATGTCTGTTACGATTTGAATTTTGAGAATTACACCAAGTATAAGTCGATTTCTAGTTAAAAATGTCAAACAAAAACTAGAACTGCAATTTATTCCTACAGTTCTAGCTTGATGAAAAGTCTTCATTACTTATTCGATTTCTTTCTCAGAAACAATCACACCATCTTCATCTGCATAGACGAAACTCCCCGGTTTCCAGTTCACACCACCAAATGTGAAACTTACGTCCCGCTTACCAATTCCATTCTTTTTACTCTTTAGTGGATTCGTTCCGAGCGCTAAAATCCCAACATCCATTGTAGCAAGATCCGCTGAATCACGAACACAACCATTTATGATTATCCCCGCAAGGCCACGAGAGACAGCAATCCCTGCCAATCGGTCACCCATGAGTGCACAGTTTCTTGACCCACCGCCATTTACGACAATGACAGAACCTATAGGCACCGATTCAAGAGCCTCCTCAACCAAAACATTATCCTCGTAAACGTGAACCGTCTCAATTTTTCCCGCAAAACGCCGCCGCTTCCCGAAAGAACGTAAATCCAATCTACATACTTGTACCTCGCTTGCATGGTCATCACATATGTCTGCTGTTTTAATATTATCCATTATCGTTTCCCCCTTTACTGATCTCTTCTTAACTAGCGCGGATTTCTGCACATTCCTGGAATTAGAAAGATGTCGACCAACATCCATAACCAAAGAATGCCGAGCGGAATGTAACCGATTAAGATCCATTTCGTTGCCCAACCAGTTACCCCTAGCAGTAATTGCATAATTCCAGTTCCAATTCTTCCCGTATAAAAACGGTGGATACCAAACTGACCAAAGATGAGCCAGAGGATATATGCTAGTGCAATACTTTTTTGATACATGATGCGCCCTCCTGTTTGACTACCTAATCATGAAATAATAACACAACTATATTATCTATTATCCCACTCGCACATTTCCTCAAACACCCAGTTGAATCGATTCACCTTTTTTCGTTTAACATTAAGCATTTTAATTGAAGCTCTTGAGCTCTTGATAATTTCTTGTTCCCTAAAAAAGGTAGCAATATTCTTAAACTTCATTATAAGCGACGGATAGCGTCCTGTCACGCCTTGAAAGACTAGATAAAATTAAAAAGAGATACCCCTAAAAAAGAGTATCCCTTCTTTAATTAATAGGCTTTCACGCCTACATCACCTTTAATTTTTTCAATAAAATAGTGAAGTTGTTTCTTTGTCCGGTTCAACATGTCCTCATCTACAATAACGTTATCACTTGTTTTATCAATGTCGCTGTCCTGGAAATAAAGCCCTTTTAAATTCTGCGCTTTCATCGTTGCCAGTAGCGGTTTCAATGCATATTCCAGCGCTAATAAATGGGAGGAACTGCCACCTGTCATGACAGGGAGCACATATTTATTTTGTAAAATATCTTGTGGCAAAATATCGAATAATGCCTTGAGTACGCCAGAATAGGAAGCCTTATATACAGGGGAACCGACAATTACCCCATTCGCTGTTTCTAATGTCTTGGTGATTTCCTTCAGTTTAGGGCTAGTGAAATTTGCAAAAAGCAAATCATCTGCATCCATATCTTTTACTGAAATATGCTTAACAGTATATCCTTCCGTCTCCGCAAGGTCACCTAAATAGTAAAGGATGCGTTCTAACCGTGATAAAGCGGACGGACTGCCCGAAACAATTACAATTTGCCCCATCATTATCCCCCTTTCCCGATTTTAAACATGACCTATTATCAAACTAATTTTGTTCATCCACTCCGCTAACGCTTTTTTCTAAATGTTCAATTCCTACTTTCGTAACCTGTGCGTCGAAACTTCCACTGAATGATGTTTCATTTTATGATGATACTTTATTTTTGTTGTTATAACGATTTTCGATAAAAGGCAATCCTAAATTTCCTCGTAATGTATCACTTTCATAGTTGCGGCTGAAATACCCTTTTTCTTCTAAAATCGGAACGACGAACTGGAGAAAGTCATCATATTGTTTCCCCATGACATACATGCTGATAACGAATCCGTCAGCAGCTTCGTTATCTACCCATTCGATCATTTTACCTGCCACTTGTTCATACGTACCGAAAAATTCACTTTTCGGGGTCGCTACACGTAATGCCACTTCTCTTAATGTTAAATTTTCGTCCTGCGCCATCGCTTTAATTTCATCTGTCGTTGACTGGAAACTATTTTTCCCCACATCGCCAATGTCTGGGAAAGCTTCATCCAGCGGAAACTGACTGAAATCAAAATGATCGAAGTAACGTCCAAGGTAATTTAATGCTTCCTCAATGCTGATTAAGTTTTTTATTTCCTCATATTTCGCATTTGCTTCTTCCTCGGTTGCACCAATGATTGGAGAAAGTGACGGTAAAATAGCAACCTCATCGCGTTTCCTGCCATTTTGGGCTGCTTGATCCTTTAAATCGCGATAATATTCTTGGGCGCTTTCCAATGTCGCCTTATTCGTGAAAATAGCCTCTCCATGTTTCGCTGCAAAAGCGATTCCTGTTTTCGATGCTCCTGCCTGGAATATAACCGGCTGCCCTTGTTTCGAACGTTCAATATTTAACGGACCATGTGCTTTAAAAAATTCACCTTCATGGTTTAAGCGATGCATCTTATCCGCATCGAAAAATTGTCCTGTTTCACGGTTTCTGACAAAGGCATTATCTTCCCAAGAATCCCATAATCCTTTCGCAACTTCCAAATATTCATCTGCCATCTTATAACGTAAAGAGTGGTCTGGATGATTTCCTTTATTGAAATTCGACGCTGTACCTTCAAGGGGGGTCGTTACAACGTTCCAGCCGGCCCGGCCACCGGAAATCTTATCCAATGATGCAAATTGCCGCGCAATATTAAATGGTTCACTGTACGTTGTTGATACCGTTCCAACTAAGCCAATTTGTTTTGTTACAGCAGCAAGTGTAGCTAATAAAGTGATCGGCTCAAAGCGATTCAAAAAATGAGGAATCGATTTTTCATGAATGTGTAATCCATCTGCAATAAATATAAAGTCCATCCCCGATTTTTCAGCCTTCTGTGTCACATTAATGTAATGTTCTAAATTGATACTTCCATCTGCAGGAACATCTTCTGATTTCCAGGAGTTCATATGACCGCCCGGCCCCTGGATAATAACACCAAGTTTCATATTTTTCTTAGACATTTCAGCCACTTCCTTTTCTTATTGCTCATCTTCCAGTAAATCCACACCAAAGTATTCCAAAGATATTTCCGTGAACTTCCCGTCTTCTTTCAATGTTTCTATTGCTTTATTTAAATCTGCGATAATTGCATCATTTTCTTCCGTTTTTTTAAATGGCAATGCTACTGGCTGGTTTCCAAACGGGTCTCCTACAATTCGTAACGGCAGATCCCTTTTACTGATTTGTGCCATTAAATGTTCTCTGCCATGTATGATACCTTCCACCTTGCCTGCTCCCACATCCGTGTAGATAACATCCGTAGATTCATACGTTACAGGTTCATAATCTAAATCTGGGTATTGCTCCTTTAATACATTTTCAAAATTCGTGCCCATGATATTGCCGATCTGCTTACCGGTCAGATCTTCTACTTTCTGTAGTGTATCGTCATCTGCCGCTGTCGCAATCGCTGCTTTGGAACTATAATAAGGATCTGTAAAATTATAATCTTGCCCTCTTTCTTCTGTTGCGGCAAAGTTAGATGCTGTATCCACCTTCCCTGATTGTAAATTGGCAAGGACCCCATTCCAATCTGTAAGGACAAATTCGATTTCATAACCCGCTTCTTCCACAATTGCTTTAATAATATCGACACTGAAACCTTTCAATTCATCATTTTCTTTAAAAGATGTCGGAAAGCCATCCGGTACTGCGCCTACCGTAATGACGTTATCCCCCTTAGTACCTTCTGAAGCTTCACTCTCTCCGCTTCCCCCACAGCCCGCAACAACTAACAATAAACCTGCTGCGAGAAACAATATGAATCTATTCATCTATTTTTCTCCCCTTTTTGTTTTGACGATTAAGCGATATATGGTTTACTTATCCGCTGTTCATACCAGCCTTGTAATTGGCTATATAAGAAAGTAATCGCCCAATAAATCAGGCCAACCGCTAGATAAGCTTCAAAAAATCGTAAATTTGCCGATGCCAGTAATTTCCCTTGCGCTAATAACTCCGTAACCCCAATTGTGAATGCAAGAGATGAGTTTTTGATTAACCCGATGAACATATTCCCTGTCGCCGGCAGCGCATTCCTTACTGCTTGCGGTAAAACAATCCCCCGCATCGCTTGAGCATAACTCATGCCAACCGATGTAGCTGCTTCCGCCTGCCCCCTATCTACAGACTCTAAGCCTGCACGGAAAATCTCTGCTAGATAGGATGACGTATTTAAGCTGAAAGCGACGATTGCTGCCGCTCCTGCTCCCAGGTCATTGAAAACCGGGAACAATTGCGGGAGCCCGAAATAGATCATTAATAGTTGAACAAGCACAGGCGTCCCTCGGAAAAAAGAAATATATACTTTGGCCACTTGTAATAGAACTGGCACTTTATTGACGAGAATGATTGCAAGAACGACACCAATAGTAATCGCAATCACCATCGATACGATCGTTAAATATAATGTAATCGGCAAATAGGTGAGTAATTCCGGAATAATTTGCACAACATATCCGAAATCAATATTCAAAAAAACCACCTCCTCTTTTTAACTGCCCCTCTTATTTACCTAAAACAGGTACTGCTAACTGACTCAATAGCTCATATGATTTCAACCGCTTTTCTTCATCTAATATTGGAGTGTGGATAATGAATTCCTCGACCCCAAAGGCAGATGCAAGCTTATCAAATTCATTTTTCACAAAATCCGGACTGCCCGCAATCATCTCCACTTCCTGTTCCTTAATTTCTGTGATGGTTTCATCCGTCTGTTCGCGGAAGGCTTCAACTTGATCAAGAGTCCTTACAGACATCGACCGGCCACTTTCGGTGAAGATTTTATAAATTTTATAATCACTTGCTTCTTGCTCTGCCGCTGTTTGCGTTTCTGCAGCAAAGGAAGCAACCGCAACGATAAATTTCCCTTCTGGGTAGATCTCTCGATATTGCTGAATAGCTTCTTTGAGAAAATCATTATTACTGTTTAAAAAGTGAGCATATACGAAGTTCGCGCCCTGCTCTGCCGCAAGCTTCGCACTGTTTGCACTTGCTCCAAGCAGAAATACAGGTACTTTTTCGTCTGGTTTCGGAAGAGCCTCCGCGCCATACAATTCATGGTCTTCCGGCATTGTGTCATGAATAAAATGATGAAGCGTCCTAAATCGTTCATCAAACTTAACATCACTGCCAGCGCCACCGTAACGCAAGGCTTGCGTAGCCAATGAAAAACCGCCTGGCGCCTTCCCTATCCCGAGCTCAACTCTCCCAGGGAAGAGCAAGGATAATAGCTGGAAATCTTCTACTACCTTGAACGGACTATAATGCTGGAGCATCACTCCGCCTGAACCAACTTTAATCGAAGTTGTTTTTGCTAATAAATGAGAGACGAGCACTTCTGGTGAAGTCCCTGCAAGGTCAAGCGTCTGATGGTGTTCTGAAACCCAAAAGCGTTCGTAACCCCATTCTTCTGCTTTTTGCACCAATTCGACCGTCCGTCTCAACGCATCTCCCGCTGTTTTCCCCGGTGAAATCGGGCTTTGATCAAGTATTCCTAATTTATATGTCAAAATATTCTCCCCCTCCTATACTTTACGATTACAAGGCTAGCTCCTTTACATGTTCAGTTGGAGTAACCGAGTCGTCAGCAGAGCCATGATTTCGATGGAAGTCCTTTAAAAACTTTTTCGTCCGCTCCTTCTTGGGATGATCGAATATCTCCTCTGGTGTCCCTTGCTCAACAATTGCTCCATCGGCCATGAAAATTACTTTATCCGCGATATCACGGGCAAAGTTCATTTCATGCGTGACGATAATCATCGTTTTATTGTGATTCGCAATTTTAGAAATGACACGAAGCACTTCTCCCACCCACTCGGGATCAAGTGAAGAAGTCGGTTCATCGAAGAGAATCGCATATGGATTTACTGCAAGCGCCCGGGCTATTCCAACCCGCTGTTGTTGCCCGCCAGACAGTGCAATCGGATATTGATTCGCTTTATCCAAGATTCCTACTTGACTCAGTAAATCTCTTCCCATTTTTTTCGCAGCTTCTTTTTTCATCTTCTTCGCTACGACTAAAGCATGGGTGACATTTTCTAATGCTGTTTTATTTTTAAATAAATTATAATGCTGAAACACCATAGAGGTTTGCATTCTTAATTTATTTATCGTTGTCCGTTTCGTTTGATTCACATCTATCGCAACACCACCAATTTCTATTTGACCTGAATCCGGTCTTTCTAAAAAATTCATGCAACGCAGGAGTGTTGATTTCCCGGAACCAGACGGTCCAATAATTACGACAACTTCTCCCTCATCGACATCAAAACTAATGTCTTTCAAGACAACATGGTCTTTAAAGCTCTTCCGTATGTTCGATACTTTTATCATCAATATCCACCTTTCAAGTGCGCAAATTAATATACTAGTATTCACACCAATTTACTCAGGTTTAGAAATTGAATTGATTATAGCACCTAATCAGTCAACTGACAATAGGCAAAAGTCTAATATATTATTTTTCAAGATGAAAAAGGGGAATTAATGCTGAAAATAATCTTAATGTTATAATAGTACATATACGATTCAATATTTAATTGTGACTTTTTTCACTAAAAAGGAGAAGATAAATAATAGATGCTAAATAATATCACCGTACTTGATTTCGACCAGACATACGAAAAACAATCTTTTCTTAAAGATCAGCATGTTCACCGGATTAACTTGCAATCCGTCCCTAGCACGAACTTATTTTGTGAACGGGACACGTTGAGGAACATCGCTAGAAAAATAGGCGACACAAACAAAGTAACCTTCATCGGAAATGGAAATTATCATTATATCTCCTACATCCTGCTTTCGAAAATCCAACAACCCTTCACATTAGTATTGTTCGATCACCATACAGATACACTGAAAAGTCCTAGTGAAGACTTGATTTCTTGCGGTTCCTGGGTTCTGGAATCGTTGGAACGCCTCCCTAATTTAATGAAAGTATTAATAATCGGGATAAGTGAGGAAGGGGAAAAATATATCCCGCCTTCAATGTACGGAAAAGTGATGCTTTATACAAAACACTTTCTTCGCTTAAACTTTAAAAAGGCGCTTCATTCGATTTTAAAAGAAATTTCCACTGATCTCGTCTACATCAGCATAGATAAAGATGTATTAGACAGAAAAGAAGCAATTACTGCTTGGGACCACGGAAATATGCGATTACGGCAACTTCTAATTATCGTTAAAGAAATTATGAAATACCGAAAGATAAGCGGAATTGATATTTGCGGAGAATATCCGGTAAGTCCGATGACGGAATTTGAACGGGAGACCGTAACAGCAATAAAGAAAAACAGTTACGCAAACGAATATTTAGTAAAACATATACTGCATTGGTTAAGAAAGACGGATCACGACCAAGAAGTTTTACACGCTTAATACAATGGGTAATAGACAATAACCTCTCCCCAATAGAATGAAGCAAATTTAGTAAATAATGAACCCCTCATGAGCCTAATCCAACTCAGAAGGGGTTCTGCCTTATTCCTTATCCAAATAGCTAAAGAAGCTACATCTGTTCTACTAATTTTCCGGATAAATAAATTCATTCAGGTAATAAGGTACAATACTATCATAATAAGCTTTTCTCTCTTCAACAAAATGTCTTATCTCTGTAAAAAATGCATCATCCAGCAAAGGATAACGAACCGTCCGAACTTGATCCAGCACCGAATTATGTTCAATAACCGCGTCAACACTAGCGATTAATTGTTCCACAAGTTTTTCACTCGGCGCGATTCCCATAATGTCTTTATAAATTTGTGCATCTTTTTCAGTGTCCAATGCGTGATACGGCAACTTCATATCGATATGGATACCATCAACAAGCTGCTTGTCATATAAAGTCCGTAACTTATTATAATAAATACCGCTTGTCGTTACGATGATTTTCCCATCAAAAAGATTCCTTACTTGCCTCAATAAATCGCAAACCTTGTCCAATGGGTTAATGAGGAATTCCCCACCGCTGAACATAATTGCATCAAACAGAAAACCACTTTTCTTTAAATAGTCATAAAGATCATCCAGCGTTTTATATTCTTTCGGTGTGTTTGCAATGATTTCATCATAATTATGACACCCGAAACAATGGAGTGGACAACCAGATAAGGAGTGAATCAATAAAGTCGTATGATTAGGCAAATCGGTAAATGTGCGAATAAAGGTATTATATAGTTTCATTATCATATGTTCACCGTGGATTAACGATGAACAACCTCCTTTAGCGCATCTTCTTTCAATCTTTTTCTAATGGTCCAATCATGCCTTCTTGCTTTAGACCAGAAATTATATTTTCCTTCATAATAGCCCTGCTCATCGACGTGGATCCTGTTTCTTGAGATCATTTTCAAATACCCGATCACTCTGCTGAATGTCGCAATATCTTCTGAATCGCAGACCGGACACTGATCTATATTTTTTGCATCTTCCGCAACGATTCTTTGGCCACACTCCATACAAGAAGTAATCGTCGGTGTTAATGTAATATAATTGATCGGCTTCTCAAAAATCTTATCCAAATATTTCGCCAGACTTTCCGGTTTTACCTTCGCTTCCAAGAAATGATGTAAAACACTTCCAGAGGTTGCATATCCTTGAAATTCAGCGCTATTCTCCAACTGTTCCAGAAAATCCTCTTCCGAAAATGGCGTCATACAACCGCTCGTCAAATATGGATTCTCTCCTTCACCTTGTACAAACACTTCCCGCTCGTTTGCTTTTCCCCATTTCAGGTCATGGCGAGCTAATTTAATCGCTGCATTTTCAGCAGGTGCATATTCAATCCCACAGGCAACTTTATCGCGTACAATGAATTCATTCACAATCTCGGTCATATATTGCATAATATCATGAGCAACCATTTTGCCAGCTTTATCTTTCATCCCGTCTTGATATCCTAAGTTAATTAATCCTTCATTCATACCGGTAAGGGCAAACACGTTAAAATAGTTTTTCAAATCTTTATTATAAGCAAAGAAAGTAGGATATAATTCTTTGTTCGCTTCTATCCATTTTCTTTTTGCCATATGCGCTTCTTGCATAACTTCCATATATTCACGTATCTTCACTTTCACAAGTTCCATATCATGTCCGAATTCCAGAAGAACTCGGTTCATATTTAAATTTAGTACTTGGACAGCGCCTGTTGAACCTGTTGATGATCCGAACACGCCTCCTCCCGCTTTCGAGAGCGTTTCTAAATTAATTTGCAGTCTGCAGCAAAGACTTCTGCTCACTTCAGGATCTTTCGCCTGGATTAGCGGATTCAGAGCTTTATAATACGGATCTTCAAATGGCTTTGTTTTAAAGTTTTCGAAATAGACGCCACCCCATTGATACATTTTATCCAATAGTTCGATAAACACGGGATTTTCATAATTGAAGTAATCATCAATTTGCACCGTTAATAATGGGAAGGTAAATGGGATACCATTGCTTCCTGTTCCGTTCCTCATTACCTCAATAATTGCCCGGTTCATTCGGTCAAAGTAAACCTCTGGAATATCTTTATATTGTATATTCCTTCCTTCTCCGCCAATTACAACGTATTCATCCTTGATTTCCTCAGACGGCTTCCCAAACTCTAACGTAATATTTGAAAAGCTGCTCTGAGCTCCGGACCGAAGCGGCATATTAAGCTCCCAAATCAGACTTTGAAACAGTTCTGTTAATTCCTCATCAGTATATGTAGTGCCCCTGCTTTCTTCATCGAATAAATAAGAAGCTGTAATGGTAGAAAGCTGTGCCAACATCACCGCACCGGAAACCTGTTGGGATACTAATGTAACAACATTACTGAAATGCCTGAGTAAAGTAGGTATCCGCTTCGCTGGTTTAGACGTAATCATGTTTTTAGCAAGCGTTGGAATTCCTTTTGTCGCGATATCCATACAACTGATGGATACACAATACGGGGCAAGCTGTTTGTCATGGACATAAACGACACCGTCATCATAAAGCTCTTTCATTCTTGGTGGTAGAATTTGTGTAAATAAAAATTCTTCCTCTGCATGATTCGTTAGATTGTGCCTTAAAAGTGGTAAGGAATAGACATAATTACTATTTTCATGTCTTAAATAATCTGTTTGCTTATTCTCTTGCTGTGATGTGAATTTCTGAACAATATCCATTGTACTTTGGAACATATTAATCCCTCTCCTTTAGACATTTTAATCCATAACTTGATGAACCACCTTCACCTCAACACAATATATTGTACCACTAAGTGACTTCCATCACTATATATAGATTGCGTCGAAAAGAGTACGACTATTTGACAGTTTTGTGAGGTTACTCACGGTCCCCTGCATTTTTAACTAATTTGAAAAAGATAGGTGCGGAGGCAAATTCCTCTTTGGCACCTATCTTTTTCAATAGACTAGTCTTCTAATACTGTCTTCGCAATCGTCTGATCTAATTCTTCAAAGTCATCATAAGAAATCGTTTCGTATAGTTCTTTTCTCGTCTGCATATTAAATACACCATCTGCTTGCGAGCCTTGCTCTTTGATTAGGGTAAAGATCCGTTCATATGCCTTTGCTGCTACTCTCAAAGAAGTTACCGGATAAATGACCATACGGAAGCCCATATTCTGAAATTCTTCTGCAGTAATAAATGGTGTCTTCCCAAACTCCGTCATATTCGCCAGCAACGGGGCATCCACTTTTTCAGCAAACAGACGGAATTCTTCATCCGTTTGTAAAGCTTCAGGGAAGATTGCATCGGCACCAGCTTCAACATAACTTGCTGCGCGCCGGATTGCTGCATCTAGTCCTTCCACCGCCCGTGCATCCGTTCTGGCGACGACAACTAAGGAAGGAGCAACTTCTTTAATTGCTTTAATCTTTTGTACCATTTCCTCTGTCGTAACGAGCTGTTTTCCATTTAAATGTCCACATTTCTTGGGAAGCTGCTGGTCTTCAATCTGAACGGCAGCTACATTTGCTTCCACCATTTCCCGCGCTGTGCGTGCCACGTTTAATACACCGCCAAACCCTGTATCAATATCAACGAGTACTGGTAAATTCGTTGCTCTGACAAGATCCCTTGCCCGTTCTGCTATCTCTGTTGCTGTAACGATACCAAGATCCGGCAGTCCTCTGCTCGCCGTATAAGCTCCGCCAGATAAATATAAAACGGAGAAACCTGCGTCCCTTGCAACTAAGGCAGCCATCGCATCATGTGCCCCCGGTATTTGTAAAATATCCTCCGCTTCCATTTCTTCTTTTAATTTTTCAGCTAATTCCTTCTGTGTTGACAGTTGATCCACAATCCACGCCATACCTGCGTCCTCCTTCTCCATCATTGACACGTATTAATTTATAAGAAATAACTCAACAAATTCATTCACATTCATGTTTGCTAACTTTTCATAATCATAGCTTATCGCTTCAATCTTCTTGCGTTGTTTATCTGTATAATGGGTTGCTAAGTTTTCCGTATACTTCTCCATTATTTTCGGAATGGCTTCCTCACGTCTGAAGCGGTGCCCTAATGGATACTCGCGTTCTACTTCTTCTGTCGATGACCCGTCTTTAAAATGAACTTGAACAGCATTCGCGATTGAACGTTTAGCAGGATCTAGATAGTCCTTTGTATATTCTTTATTTTCTACGACGATCATCTTATCACGCAGAATATCAATGATTGGATTTGCTGCAAAATCATCCTCATAATGTTCTGCCCGTATATCTCCTTCAAGCAGGGCGATAGCCGTTATATATTGTAAACAGTGATCCCGGTCTGCCGGATTATTCAAAGGTCCTTTTTTATCAATAATGCGAATAGCAGATTCATGAGTTGTAATCGTAATTTTATCTATTTCCTCTAAGCGACTAGCGACTTCTGGATGTAACTGTACGCCTGCTTCTGCTGCTGTTTGTGCATGAAATTCAGCTGGGAAGGAAACTTTGAACAACACATTTTCCATTACATAACTATCCAGCGGCTGACTAAGCAATAGTTCTTTCTTATTAAATAAAACATCTTGGAATCCCCAACCCGGAGCACTAAGTGCAGTTGGATAACCCATTTCACCTTGCATGGCCATCAACGCTAGGCGTACTGCTCTACTCGTTGCGTCACCAGCGGCCCAGGATTTTCGTGATCCAGTATTCGGGGCATGACGATACGTTCGTAAGCTTCCATTATCAATCCAAGCATTCGTAAGTGCATTCGTTATTTCTTCCCGTCCACCACCAAGCATTTTCGTGACAACAGCTGTTGATGCTATCTTAACAAAAAGGACATGATCAAGTCCTACCCGATTCAAACTATTCTCGAGCGCAAGCACCCCTTGGATTTCATGTGCTTTGATCATCATTTCCAGTACTTCTTCAACTTTAAGCGGTTCTTTCCCCTTCTGAATTCTTACTTGGCTAAGGTAATCAGCAACCGCGAGAATTCCGCCTAAGTTATCGGATGGATGGCCCCATTCCGCAGCAAGCCATGTATCATTATAGTCGAGCCAGCGAATCATCGCTCCAATATTGAACGCTGCTTGAATAGGGTCAAGTACATGAGAAGTTCCGGGAACTCGCGCCCCATTCGGAACAATTGTCCCTGGCACGACTGGTCCAAGCAATTTCGTACATTCAGGATAATCAAGCGCTAAAATACCACAGCCCAACGTATCGAGTAATACATATTGCGCTGTTTGAAAAGCTTCTTCACTCGTAATATCCTTATTTAATACATAATCCGTGATTTCTTCTATTAACATGTCTGTTTTTTGATAATCATCTGTTTGTAGCATCATTTGTCCTCTCCATTTCCATTTTTTATCCATGATTGACTAAGCGTAACGTGCACCGATATAGTTCACACGAGGTCTATAAAGCCGGTTATTACTGTGCTGCTCAATGACATGAGCAGCTAATCCAGCTGTCCGTGCACTGAAGAAAATAGGTGTATAAAGCGGAATCGGGATTCCCAGTTTCCAGTACACGGGCGCTGCGTAATAGTCTAAATTCGGATAAAGCCCTTTTTCCCTTTCCATTATTCTCTCGCCAGCTTCACACATCTCTAGCAGGGAATAATCGCCATCTCGCATGCAGAGCTGCCGGAGAGCTTCTTTCGTAATAAGGGCTCTCGGATCAATTTTCTTCATATAAACCCTGTGACCAAATCCCATCACTTTTTCCTTTTGTTGCAGCTTATTTAGAAGTAATTCCTCAAATTCTTCTACGGTTTGCACTTCATTTAGCATATACATCACCGCTTCATTCGCTCCGCCATGCAAATTCCCTTTTAACGAGGCAATTGCCCCGGTTAATGCGCCGTAGATATCCGAGTTCGTAGAGGCAATTACTCTTGCAGTAAAGGTGGAATTCGGCATTTCATGCTCGCTATATAAAAGGAGCAAACGATCAAAAATCGCTGCTTCTAAATCACTTGGTTTCTTTCCGGTAATCATGTTTAAAAAGTTTGCACTGTAGGATAAATCGGCTTGCGGATAAATTGGCTCCTCCCCGTGGAAAATTCGATAACTATTAACCGTAATCGTCGGTAGTTGCCCTAATAATTGATAGGCCCGTTTTTTATTTGCCGTAAGCGTTCGGTCTTCTATATCCTCATCGAAACCAGCAAGAATGGATAACCCAGTACGCATTCCATCCATTGGATGTGTCTGCTTTGGTAATAAACGAAGCACTTCGATTACAACTTCCGGAACATCATAATGCTGTTTCAGTGTTCCTTCTATGGAGACTTTTTCCGTCGCTGTGGGTAAGGTACCCTCCAATAATAAATGTACAATTTCCGCATACTCCTTACTCTTAGATAGCTCAATCAGATCATGGCCTTGAATGATGATTTTCTCTTCATCTACATCTAGAAATGAGATTGATGTCTCTGCCGCAATGACTCCTTCTAACCCCGGAACAAACTTTTCCTTTGTTTCCATGAATACCATCCCTCGCTTTTTATTTTCTTACCCGCCTGAAAGCGTTGACAAAGAAGTGATCTAGTGACTTTTTCTCATCTGCCATCATTATAATATTGATTGTAAGATTGGAAAAATATATAATATTGATAATTAGCCATAGATTTTTCCTATATCATAGAGGAGGATGTACTTCGTGAATTATCAGGATTGGGAAATGTTAGCCGCTCTCTATACCACCGAGAATATTACTAAAGCCGCAGAACAGTTATTTGTCTCACAGCCTACCCTAACCTCGCGTATTCAGAAATTGGAAGAACATTATGATGTACAACTCATTATCCGGAAACGAAGAGGAGTTACCTTCACACCAGAAGGAGAACAATTGGCGCAGCATGCACAGAATATGATTCGCGAACAACGCATGATTGAAGAAAAAATTAACAATATGAAAAATCAAGTCACCGGTACACTACGAGTCGGCGTATCCAATTTCTTTGCACTTAATAAAATGCCGAAGTTATTGCGATTATTTAAACAGGAATATCCTCATGTAGAATTCCAAATGGTTACCGGATGGAGCAGTGCCATGCACCGCCTCGTTTTAAACAACGAAGTGCATCTAAGTTTTATTAAAGGGGACTATCCATGGAAAGGAAAAAGGGAGCTTTTATATGAGGAAGAAATCTGTGTTGCCTCACCGTGGGATTTCACATGGGACGATCTCCCCAATATGCCCCGGATTGATTATCATACCGACGAAAATATGAAGAGTTTGGTGGATGAATGGTGGTACCATCAATATTCCAAGCGTCCAAATACGACAATCCAAGTCAATCAAGTGGAAACATGCAAAGAGATGATTGTAAATGGCCTTGGTTTTTCCATTCTTGCAAATTTAGTTGTCCGTCCCTATCCAGAGCTATTTGTAAAACCACTCTATAAACCATCAGGAGAGCCAATGATAAGGAAAACGTGGATGTATTATCATGAAGACTCATTACAATTAAACATTGTCCATGCCTTTATTCGTTTTATTAGAGGGGTGGATGTTAAAGCAATATAGTCATTTACTGTATCCTTTCATTCAGCGTAAGTGCAACCTTCTCCTGGAGGTCCACAGTCCAGACACCTCTCGCTTTCCGCAGGCGGCTGGTGAGCCTCCTCGGGCTAAGCACTAAGGGGTCTCACCTATGCCTTTCGACGAACAGGAAGTTCTAATGCCGGCGTTGGTCACAGGACGTGACCGTTCTTAGACGGCCTCCTGCAGGAGTCTCGAGGTGTCTGGACTGCTCCGAGGGAAAGCCCAACTTGGTACACTATTTTTCATTTAGAAATAAATAACTTATTACAATGCGATAGTTTCCATTAATAATAACGTTCTCTACCAGTTCAGTTGCCCGGCGGACGGTGACTCCTGCGGGAAAAGCACGTGTCCAGACCTGAGCAGGAAGCGATTTTCTTCCGAGAGCAGACTAAGAACGCTCTTATGTGGCAACGTCTGACATTAACGTCCTGTGAGTCAACGCTGAGGCCGTGCCTTAGGATGCGCATCCGTCCGCCGGGCAACTGAACGGTAATTAGAACGCCAATAGAATGAATGCACAAAATACTTACGCTGAATGAAAGTAATTGTCAGTTGATTTTGAGTGAGAGAGGAGATTTTGATGCTACCATTTACGGAAAAGGTCATTCAAATTATCAAAGATATCCCCGAGGGAAAAGTTATGACTTATGGACAAGTAGCAAAGCTCGCGGGGAATCCACGCGCAGCTCGGCAAGTTGCTCGGATTCTTCATACGATGAGCAGAAAACATCACCTGCCATGGCATCGGGTCATTAATGCTAAAGGACAGATCGCGATGAAAGACGAAGGAAAGTTCAATGAACAGCGCTTGTCTTTGGAAGCAGAGGGTATTGAAGTCAACAATGCTGGAAAAGTTGATTTAATGAAATATAGAGAAGAACCCTAGATTAATTGAGTTATTTATGCTATTATTTTCAATTATACACACAATTAGTATTCGCAATATTTATAGTTTTTATTTAGGGGGAGGTAATTCATTTTGGAAACATTAGGTAAAATAAGTAGATTTGCCACAAGTACATTTGCTTTATGGGTTATTATATTTGCAGCACTTAGTTTCTTTATCCCGCAAGGTTTTGCGTGGATTGCGCCTCACGTATCGCTATTATTAGGTATTATTATGTTCGGGATGGGACTTACCCTTACCGTTGATGATTTTAAAGGTGTGTTTCTTGCTCCAAAAAGTGTATTAATTGGTGTCGTTGCCCAATATACAATCATGCCTCTCACGGCTTTTGCACTGGCGTATGCTTTTAACTTACCTCCTGAAATTGCAGCGGGAGTAATCTTAGTAGGTTGTTGTCCTGGAGGCACATCCTCTAACGTCATGACGTTTATGGCAAAGGGAAATACCGCATTATCTGTAACAATCACTGCGGTTTCCACATTACTTGCACCAATCATGACACCAACACTCACTTATTTACTCGCAAGCCAATGGCTATCGGTTTCCTTCATGGACATGTTCTTATCGATCGTCCAAGTTGTGTTACTGCCAATTATTCTAGGTGTCGTTATTCGAATGCTGTTTAGTAAGCAAGTCAACAAAAGCATGGATGTCTTACCTCTCATTTCCGTCGTCGGGATAGTTGCGGTTGCTTCAGCTGTTGTAGCGGTCAATAAAGAATCGATCATGACGTCTGGACTATTAATTTTTGCAGTCGTCGTCCTCCATAATTGTATTGGATATTTACTCGGATACATCGCTGCAAAAGCACTTAAGCTGGATTTCAAAGATCAAAAAGCAATTTCCATTGAAGTTGGAATGCAGAACTCAGGGCTCGCAGCCTCTCTTGGTCTCGCTCACTTTACACCAATTGCTGCCGTACCTGGTGCTATCTTTAGTGTCTGGCATAATATTTCAGGTCCGCTCCTTGCAAACTGGTGGGCAAAAAGAAGCCAGGATGATTCAGACGATAAGAAAGCAGCATAATATCTTTTACCATTCCAAGACCTGTATGATAGGATTAACCTCCCTATTATGCAGGTTTTTTCCATGAATGAATCGATTCCTATGTATGATTTCACATCTTTTTGCGAATGGATAATAACATACACTCAAAGATGAGGAGGATGTTCTCTGAAATTTTCTATTCGTGGAGACGCTCATAAACTCTATCTTCGTTTAAAAGAAATGCCAACTGAAGAGATAAAAAAGAGTCGTTATTTACAAGAAACGAAAGCAATAAAAGAATTTTACCAAACGCTCGACAAGGAAACATTACAATTAATTTATTACCAAATAGCAAAAGAAAAGAACGGTACCGGGATCATCCCAATCTTTGCAACAGCGATTCCCTGGCTCCTCTTTCTCTTTGCTAATCCGTTGGAAAGTTTTCTTTTTCAAGATGGAAGTTCCTACTGGATAATTTTCGCATTCCTTTATTTAGTTCTTCTCAGCATCAGTTTAATCTTACATTTTAAAGAAAAAGCATGGGCTGTCGTGCATGTGAAAATTATTCAAGACATTTTGGCGGAGCGGTGATAGGTATATCTCAACTTTATCAAATAAAGCCGAAATGATTTACTTTGAAATTCCCCTTTACAAGCGGCTAAATTCATTAATCTAATAAAATACCCTGAGTTCTTCAGTTAATAAAATAAGAAACAGCCTTGAACCCATATGAATAATGAATTCTCGGCTGTTTCATTTGTTCACTAAAGTTTTTGTGTTTCTTATCCTTTTTTACTCTATTTTTAATTTCTCCCAAAGTTATTTACTGATCTGCACGAAACAGCCGAGAAGATAAATTAATGCATGATTAACATTTTCGCTCATTATGGCGTTACTAGCATAATCCTCTCTAAAAGGGGGGCAAAGACTTTTTTCTTAACGATTCAAGTTTGTGCTTTCTCTATTGTTTTACCAAAGTTAGGTTGGCGTTTTTCCTTGAATGCTTGAACACCTTCTTCATGATCTTCCGTAGTAATAAGAGATGCTTGGGCAATACGTTCTAGTTCAAGTATTTCATCTAGTGTAGAATTATAAGATTGATTAGTAATCTTTTTTATAAAGCCATATGCAATAGTAGGACCTAAAGCTAACTTGCCAGCAAATTCATTCACCTTATTTTGAAAGTCATCTAGTGGATAAATGTGATTAACAATACCCAATGCATGTGCTTTCTCAGCAGTAATCGGTTCTGCACTGAATAATAGTTCTTTAGCAAGATAGGGACCTAATAATCTTGGCAAGAAATATAATCCACCACCATCAGATATTAAGCCAACTCTTGAAAAACTTAAAGCAAATTTACTGTTATCTGCAGCTAGTATAAGATCACTTGCCAATGCTAAATTAAACCCAGCTCCAGCTGCAAAGCCATGTACTGCCGCAATAATTGGCTTTTCTAAGTCCCTCATCAATAGAATTAATTCATTCAATGTTCCAATATGATCATAGGCTTCTAACGGCGCTTTCTTTCCCATAGTCTTTACATCTCCACCAGAGCTAAATGATCGTCCTGAACCTGATAGGACAACAACTCGTATTGTTTTGTCGTTTTTAGCAAGCTTAAAAGCATTTATTAAGGCCTCCATCATTTCTGGGCTAAAGGCATTTAAACTTTCCGGTCGATTTAGTGTAAGATGCATTATCCCTGCGTTAATTGTTATAATTAAATCTTCACTTTGAGTGTTTTTCATTATTTTCATTCTCCTTTTAGTTCATTTATTAAAAGCAGACTTTTTAATGAGTGAATCACTTACTTACCCCACTAAAAACTTCTTCAAGTTTATTCCTAATTGAATCTGGAATGGGTTCAGTTTTTTGCTCTGCATAATTAAAACAAACTAATGTAGCTGTGGCACGAGCAACCACTTCTTCTTTACTATTTGTAATTTCATGATGTACCGTAAAGCTCTTTGTTCCAATATCTGTAACAATAGTAGAAACCTTTAATATTTTGCCTCCAAAAGCTTGTGATATATAATCACATTTAGTGGAAGCTAAAATAAAATTAATCATCAATGGATTTTTATTAGTCTTTCCAATTCCAATTTCATAGAAAAACTTTGTCCGTGCTTCTTCAAAATATAAAAAATAACTTGTGTTATTTATATGACCAGCTGCATCTGTTTCCGCAAATCGAACAAATACCTCTATATCAAATGATTTTGTCATGGTAACCTCCCTAAAATTAAATTAATGTTGAAAACCCAAAATCTATCAACCTAGCTATTCCGCCTCAATAATTGTTGCAATACCCTGGCCTCCACCGATACAGGCGGTGATAAGTGCGTATCTCCCATTTGCACGTCTTAATTCATAGACAGCTTTTGTTGCAAGAATTGCTCCTGTGGCTCCTAGTGGATGCCCATGAGAAATAGCACCGCCATTAACATTTAATTTTTCCGGATCTAAATGAAGTTCCCTATCACAGGCAATTACTTGTGCTGCGAAAGCTTCATTTAATTCAATAATATCCATCTCATTTAAATGAAGGCCCGACTTCTCCATAACCTTTCTAGTAGCTGGAACGGGACCTATCCCCATAATATTCGGATCGACGCCAGCAACTGCTGAAGCGCGGATCGTTGCCAATGGCTGAACACCTAATTCTTCTGCCTTTTCTCTTGACATAATCACAAGAGCCGATGCAGCATCGTTTAATCCTGAACTGCTCCCTGCTGTCACTGTTCCTCCTTTTAGAAAAGTCGGTTGTAATTTAGATAACCCTTCGATTGTCGTCTCCGGCCGAGGATGTTCATCCGTTTTAAAAACAATGGGTTCCCCTTTTCGAACTGGAACGCTAATTGGTACAATTTGTTCCTCAAAGCGTCCTTCTTCCATTGCTTTAGCCATTCTTTGTTGACTCCGTAATGAAAATTCATCCTGCTCTTCTCTACTAATTTCATATTTTCTCACCAAATTTTCTGCCGTTATGCCCATTGGTGGATCGCCTATTTCCTTTGGTGAAAGTTGAGAGCCGCGAAACTGTGGTGGTGCTGAACTATATGCCCCTTCAGCTCTGTCCATCAAATATGGTGCACGACTCATACTCTCTGTACCACCAGCAACATAAATATCACCATCTCCTGCTCGAATTGCTTGTGCAGCTAAATGAATAGCATTAATTCCTGAACCGCACTGGCGATCAATTGTAAGACCCGGTAATTCCATTGACAATTCCGTTTGCAAGGCTGTTAACCTAGCAATATTTCCTCCACCACTTAATACATTTCCAAGAATCACATCATCGATAGATTGCGGATCAATACCTGTACGCTTAATTGCTTCTTTAATAACTTCTGCTCCAAAGACATGCGCCGGAACAGTTGCCAAAGCACCACCCTGTCTTGCTATTGCTGTTCGAACAGCTGATACGATAACTGCATCTCTCTCCATTGGATACTCTCCTTATGATTTTACTTTTAATCCATATTTTATTGATATATCCAGACATTTAATAGAAGGAATTCGGTAGTATACGGGTTTAGACATATTTCTTGAATGTGATTGCTCCATTAATTACCTCTTTTCCATCTTGATTCACAGCCGCTACAGTAAAATCAAGTAATCCTTCACGTTCTTTTTGTAGTTTCCCTTTAAGTGTTATAACATCCTCTAGAAAAACCATCCCTGCAAAGCGAATTTTATAATCTTGAATAAATCCTTCTTCTAAATAAGGTGTAAATAATTTTGCTAGGTTCCCCATTGTCCACATGCCATGAGCAATGATGCCAGGTAATCCTGCCTTTGAAGCTTCGGCATCGATTGTATGAATTGGATTAAAATCACCAGATGCACCTGCATATTTTATTAAATCAATTCTTGAAACTGGATGAAGTGTAATCTCTTCCAATGAATCACCAATTTGTAAATCAAAGATGCTAGTCATCTTACCAACTCCTTTCTTACTGTTTTTGTTATAATTACAGATTGCCTTTCCGTATATATAATTTTTCCGTCTTTATCCTCACCACTGCCTTGTAATATTACAAAACTAAGAAGACCCATCTTTCCTGTTTTTTCATAGTAATCAAGAACTTCGGTATAACAATAAACCTCTTCCCCTACCAATAATGGCCTTTTATAATGATATATCTGCTCTCCATGAATAAGACCGACGTTTGGTAAGTTAAAATCCTCTATTTCTCCATAGTCGAAAACTCGAGGAAAAGTTGGGGGTGCTATATTTTGCTCGTATCTTGATTGTTTGCCATATTCTTCATCCACATAAATCGGATGTACATCGCCAATAGCTTCTGCAAACTTCTTAACCGCTCCCCTTTCAACAGTGTTTTTTACCTTTTCAGATCTTTTTCCAATTATATCTTTAAACATTTACACAACTCCCCTTTCTCATGTTTATTGATTTAATCTTTTGGTCCACCAGCAACATAAATGACTTGACCATTAACAAATGAAGACTGTTCGTCTGCAAAAAATGCTACTGTATTCGCAATATCAGCAGGCTTTCCACTTCTAGCAACAGGAATAGAAGCTACACTGAATTTCACCATTTCTTCAAATGAAATACCGATTCGTTCAGCTGTTTCTCTTGTCATTTCCGTTTCAATGAATCCTGGAGCTACTGCATTTACTGTAATTCCATATTTTCCAAGTTCAATTGCAAGCGTTTTTGTGAATCCTTGTAATCCTGCTTTTGCTGTTGCATAATTTGCCTGTCCACGATTCCCTAATGCCGAGGTAGATGAAACGTTTATGATTCGGCCATATTTTTTATCCACCATATATTTTTGAGCTGCACGTGAAGCATAAAATGTTCCTTTTAGATGGACATCCATTACTTGTTCCCAGTCACTATCAGTCATCTTAAATAATAAATTATCACGAATAATTCCAGCATTATTTACCAGAATATCAAGTGAGCCGAATGATGTAACAAACTCCTTCATTGCAGCTTCTACTTCATCAGCATTAACGACATCCACGACTTTTGAAAAAACTTCATAACCTTGTTCTTCTAATTCTCTCATTGTTTCACTTAGAGCTGCTTCATTTATATCTATGATTCCTACCTTAGCTCCTTCCTCAGCAAACCTTTGTGCGATACCTTTACCTATTCCTCTACTTCCACCTGTTATAAAAGCAGTTCTTCCATCAAATCTACCCGTCATAAAAAATTCCTCCCTTATTTTTATATAAATTGGCCTACTTTAACATGGCCTTTTAAAAGATTTCTAGAAATAATTAATCGTTGTATTTCATCCGTGCCATCATAAATTCTCCATAATCTAGCTTCACGATACCAGCGTTCAATTGGCAGCTCGCGTGTATACCCCATGCCACCATGAATTTGCAGAACACGATCCACCACATTATTACCTATATTCGCTCCATAAAGCTTTGCTATTGAGGCTAAATGGCGGTTATCTTCTCCCTGATCAAGCGTAAAAGCAGCATTTAATACGAGCCATTTTGCGGCTTCAATTTCTACTGCCGAATCAGCGATTTGCCACTGGATTGCTTGCCTGTCAGCAATCGGCTTTCCAAATGTCTTCCTTTCTTTAGAATAATCAATCGCCATTTGAAGTAGCCTTTCGCTAGCTCCTACAGCAGTCGCACCAACAATCCATCTAGCAAAACCAATCCATTCTAAGCCGAGCTGATAACCACCATCGACTTCTCCTAGAATGTTCTCTTCTGGAACACGTACATTATCAAACACTAATCCTGCCGGTCCCCATTCTCCCATTGTATGAATATATTCTGATTTCCAACCCATTTCCCGATCAACAATAAAGCATGTAACCCCATCTGTGCCTGTACGTTGATGCTTTTCTTTATCTGTCACAGCCATAACCATTACAAAATCTGCTTCATTTCCTCCCGTAATAAATGTCTTTTCTCCATTTATTACCCATTCATTTCCATCCTTTACGGCGGTTGTTTTTAATCCTCTTGTATCCGATCCCGCTCCAGGCTCCGTCATAGCAAAGCATGACTTCTTCTCACCATTTATTGTTGGTATCAAATACTGTTCTTTTTGATCCTCATTTCCATAATAGAGAATGTTATCTGCAGTACCACCGAATTGAAACGGGACAAAAGACTTTGAAACTTCCATTTGTACAATTGCTAGCATCATTTGACCAATATCTGCTCCCCCATATTCAGCGGGTGTATTGATCCCCCAAAATCCAGCTTCCTTTGCTTTCAATTGCAATTCATTTTGTTTTTCTTTAGATAAACTGGGCTTACCTTCCATTTCATTACGAAGGACCTCATTTTCTAAAGGTATCAATTCCTTTTCGACAAACTTTCGGATTGTTTCTTGCACCATTTTTTGTTCATCTGTCAGGCGTAAATACATTTCATGCACTCCTCTTATTTATTAATCACTTCATACCAACTAGTTGGTATGTTTAGTGTAAAATATAAGGAAAAATTCCCCCTACCTTTATTATATATATTCAAGACTGGTTTAATTTTTCCTTTAATGATTGAAAATATTTTCATCCGTTATTCAAATGGAAATATTTCTACCTCTCCATCTTCAACAATGCCTGCATCAAATTTCCATTGAAGACTTCCTACTTCGTCAATTTCATGAAGTGGAAGAACCAAATTATCCTCTGGTATATTTTTTATCCCTTCATTTACAGCTTCCATAATTGCCTTTCTGTCTTCAACTGTACCAGCAACTTTCATTGCTTCTACCAGAACATACACACTCTGATAATTTAGTGCAGATTCAGAAGTTGCGTATGGTTCACCAAAATCCTTTTTATATGTCTCTACAAATCTGTCACTTTGATAAGTATCACTACTCTCAATAGGAAGAGGACCAATTGAACCGTTAAGCAGATCATAGCTTCCTAAGAAACCAGACATTTCCTCTAATTTTGCTTGGTCCATAATCATAAATCCACCCTCGAATCCCAATTCCTTGGCTTGTTTTATAACAAGCGCAGTAGGTTCTGAAGGTCCCCCAACAAAAAGCACATCCGGATCTTCATTTAATGCGTTGGTCATTATGGTAAAATAGTCGGTTTCCTTTGCAAAATCAATCTCAGTTTCATAGACGATTTCTCCCCCCATTTCTTCCCATACAGGAACAATTGATTCAGTCCAGTCCTTACCATATTGGGAGTTTGTAGGAAGGAGTGCCATTTTACTTCCAAATTTTTCGATTTGATATCGACTAAATGGTTCTGTCCAAACATTATATTGGGGTGGGATTCCTATCATTAACTCATTCCCTTGTTCATATTGTCTTGGTTCACTTGTATATGCCATAAGAATGAAATTATCCTCTTCATTAAATTTTTGAGTGGCAAAAACTCCTCCACTGTGAGGTACCCAAACTGCTACAGGATCATTTTCCGAAACCATTCGCTTCACATTTACGCCTGTCTCATTTGGTAAATATTGATCATCAAATGCAACAATTTCAAGTTTATACGTCGTTCCATCCACTTCAAAGCCATTTCATTAATTTCCTCAGCAGCCATCTCTAGTCCATTCATAACGTTAATTCCATATTGAGCAGCCGGGCCACTTAATGGTCCGCTGTAACCTATCTCAACAATCTCCTCTCCTTCACTTAATGTTGGATTTTCTAGAGTTTCTGGCGCTTCTTCCGTTTCACTACTATTTTTATCCCCAGAGTCACTTGATGACATATCTAGACAGGCTGCTAATCCGAATACAAATAGCAATAGGATTCCAAAACAAGAAATGCTTTTAAACCTCATTAATCTGCTTAATAATTTCAAACATCTTTTTTACGCACCATGAGCAAAGTTAGGAACGTGAAGAATTCCGAATACCATTGTCAAACCTAGCGCCACCAAACTGTAAACACTGCCATTAGAAAGCCCGTTTAATAATTGCTGGAGAAATAAATCCATCATTTTCCCTCCTCTTTTTTTCTATTTACTGTTGGGGTAATAATTTTTGAATGTAATTTTCTAATTTATAACAAGTGCTTACTCACGAATAACATCTCTAATGTTTGTAGTCGCTAAATATTAAGCGTACCACCATCAATTACAAGTGTTTCTCCTGTAATAAAGGAAGCTTCATCTGAAGCAAGGAATAATACAGCATTCGCTATTTCTTCCGGTTGTCCGATTCTTTTTAAAGCGTTAGCTGTAGATAAAACTGGCCATTTATCCGTCTTTCTCCAGTCATCAACCATACTTGTTTCAATTATTCCTGGTGCAATGGCATTGATTCGTATATTCTTCCTCCCAAATTCAGTTGCTGTCGATTTAGTAAGTGCAATAACACTGCTTTTTGATGCCGAATATGCCGCAACTAACTTTTGCCCTTTTATGCCTGCAATACTTGCTGTATTTATAATTGAACCTCCCGACTTCATATGCGGAATGGCATATTTCATACCAAGAAATACACCTGTTATATTTATATCCATAACTTTCTTCCATTCCTCAAATGAAACATCGGGCAATTTTTTCTCTACACTATTTACTCCAGCATTATTAAACATAATATCGAGCCGTTCATACTTAGCAATCGTTTCTTGAACCATATTTTGTACTGCATGATCATTAGTTACGTCAGTCTTTATACAATTAGCTTCTCCATTTTCCTTTCTTATTAGATTTACGGTTTCACATGCAGTCTTTTCATTTAAATCAACGACGACCACCCTTGCTCCTTCCCTTGCAAATCGAATCGCTGTTGCCTTACCGATATCTCCACCGCCACCGGTAATGATTGCAACTTTGTTTTTTAAGCGCATAGACTTCCCCCCTTAATATCTGGATTGTTAAACCTATTTATTAAATAAGTGGCCTCATGGCTTAACAATCAATTTCCCATACGTCTTCCTATCGGCTAAAATTTCTAATGCGTCTGGAACTTCTCTAAAATCATACGCTTGATATATTAATGGGCGAATTGATTTTTCATCGTAAAGTCGCATTAAGTCTGCATGGATTTCCCTTACTTTACTAGGGTGTAACCGTGCAAATAATCCCCAATGCACACCAACAATTGAATAGTTTTTAATGAGTGCATGGTTTACAGGTGCTTCAGGTATGCGTCCACCAGCAAAACCGATTACTAACAAACGTCCATCAAATGCAATACATTTACGTGATCTATCAAACACGTCTGCTCCTACTGGGTCATAGATAACATCTGCTCCACGCCCGTTAGTCTCGCTTTTCACAATCTCTACAAAATCATCCATTATATAATCAATAGCTATGTCCGCTCCAAGATTTTTACATATCTGGACTTTATCAGGACCACCGGCAGTTGCTATTACTTTTGCCCCCCTTGCCTTACCAAGTTGGATAGCTGCTGATCCTACTCCACCCGCACCGGCATGCACCAAAAGTACCTCCCCTTTTTGGAGATTACCTCGGTAATATAACCCATAATAAGAAGTTTGATAGGTTATGAACATTGCAGCAGCATCCGTTGCAGCCATTGAATCTACAATAGGATAAACAGATTCCTCTGGAACACTCACCCATTCAGATAACCCTCCATCCGGTAATGGAGGAGTTGCGATCACACGTTGCCCCACTTTTAACTGAGTGTTTTTTCCAATTTCACGAATTACTCCTGAAATCTCCGCTCCTGGCGTAAATGGGATTGGGGGCTTTTCCTGATACTTTCCCTGACAAAGTAATATATCAAAAAAATTAAGTGAAGAGGCTTCTACTTCAATCAGTATTTCACCTTCCTGAATAGACGGTCGTGAATGGTCTTGCAATTCTAATACTTCTCGTGGATTACCTAATTTCGTTACCTTCCAACTACGCATTAAAATTCCTCCTTCTTCGCTCTTCATCCTATATTTCGAATTTAAAAAAGTCGTTTTCCAAAATAAATATACTAAACGTATAGTATGCTTATAAAATGCATTTATAGACGGTATATTCAGCCTATTCACTTTGGATTTTATCTCTCAATACTTAAAACCCTGTCTGCCAATTAGCAAGTCTACGTTCACTCATGGATCCATTTTTCATGCAGGCATATTCTAATGTTTGAGAAAGAAACTTTCTTGTGTCTCTTGGATCGATGATATCGTCAATAAGATGTTTCCCTGCTGCTTTATATGGGGAACTGTCGAAACTCCATGATTCTAATAATTTTAATCGTTCCTCTTTCGCATTTTGCGATTGTTGAAGGTCACGGCCATAAACAACATTTATACCAACTTCAGGGCCAGTAAAATTTATCTCGGCTGTTGGCCAAGCAACTACAAAATCAGCCCCCATTGTTGGGCCGCACATATTCCCATAAGCGGCACCAATACTCTTTCGAATAACAATTGAAATTTTAGGTACTGTTGACTGCGCAAGAGCTTGATTCCACATCATAATCTTTGTAGGCATCTTTAATTTTTCAGCTTCACCGGATACTCTAAACCCCGGAATATCATGTAAGAAAACAAGTGGAATATGGTAAGAATCACAAAGACAAATAAATTCAGTCGCCTTTTCACATTCCTTAGGGCCTGCTGCGCCCGCGTATTTCAATGGTTGATTTGCGATAATACCTACTACTTTTCCATTAATACGAGCCAAAACAGTTATAAGCGCAGTTCCATATAAAGATTTTAATTCGAAGTAATTCCCATCATCAACAATTTGACGAATAACCTTTTTCATATCATAGGCACGTTGTCGTCTAGTCGGTACGAGATTAACAATCTCATCAAGTCTTCTATATGGATCATCTTTTGTCTCTTTAACCGGCGGCTCTTCACTTGAATGTAGTGGCATATAACTTAAATATTCCTTCATTTCCTGTATAGAGTCTTCCTCACTCGTAACAAAGCGATCTACTTGCCCAGTATAATTTGCATGAATTTCCCAACCACCGAGGGCTTCATTTGAAATCTTTTCACCTGTAGCGACTTCCAACATACGTGGTCCCGCTACTGCCATCGCGCTTCCTTTTACTTGTGTTACAAAATCTGATGTTACAGCTGTCCATGTTGGGCCGCCAAAGCTATCTCCTAAAATTGCAGTTATTAATGGAACTTTACGATTGTGGAGCAAAAGTTCTTGCGGAAACAACATCTGGCTTATCCCGTCAGACCCCATACCATCAGGCATCCTTAAGCCTCCACCTTCCATTAAATTCAATAACGGAAATCCGCGCTTAACGGCAAATTGATGTGCTGCCTTTGATTTACGAAAATAAACCATTCCTTCCGTTCCAGCAAGAACTGTTTTATCAGCTGCCTGCAATACAACTGGCCTTCCTTCTACTTTACCTAAACCCGTAATTATTCCATCACCAGCACTTTTCTCTTCAAAACCTAATTGGTCCGAATGGGCAAGTAATCCTAATTCTAAAAATGTATCCGGATCGACAAGCTTTTCTATTCGCTCTCTAGCAGTTAAATGACCATGTTTATGCAATCTTTCAAGCTTTTCTTTTCCACCTCCATACTTTGCTTGCTCTTTTCGCTCCCATAATTCCTCTATCATCCCGTCCATATAATTTCTCCTTCTTCGTTATAGTCCATTTATTTATCTATCCTCTTTTAAAAGTCTGCGTAGAACTTTACCAGAACTTGTTGCTGGTAAGCTATCAAGGAATTCTACATCACGCGGGTACTTATATGCTGCCATTTTTTCCTTTGACCATTTAATGATATCCCTTTCACTAACTTTTCCTTTATAAGCAGGATTCAATACAATATAAGCTTTTACACTCTCTCCTCTACTTTTATCAGGCACACCGATAGCCGCTACTTGTAAAATTGCCTCATGATCATTCAATAAAGCTTCAACATCTTCAGGAAAGACACTATACCCTGATGATTTAATCATTTCTTTTACCCGACCATTAAAATATAGAAATCCTTCCTCATCAAGCATCCCAATATCACCTGTAAACACCCAACCACCTTTTAGTGTTTCCTTTGTTGCGTCTGGTCGATTTAAATAACCTTTAAATACTCCAGGATTTTTTATAACAATTTCTCCTTGAACTCCTGGTGGTAAGTCTTCACCTGTTTCTATATCTACAATACGTATTTCTGTATCATACGTAGCAATACCACAAGTTCCAAATTTAATATTTTCAATCGGCATAAATGTATCACATGTATGTGTTTCACTTAATCCGTAAGAAGCTTCTAAAAGTACACAGCCTCCAGTGACTTTCTCCCAAGCTTCGGCTAGGTTTTGATCCACTTTCGTTCCAAAACTTGTTGCGAAGTTTAGTTCAAGTGATGTTAAATTCCTCTGTTCAATCTCTGGGAAATTAAGAATAGCAGCATTCATTGTAGCGACCGTATATAATTTATTTACTTTATAATCTTCAATTGCCTTTACAGCTGTTTCTACATCGAAACGCGTCAGCAAAATACATGATAAAGAATTATAAACAGGAAGATTAACTCCCATCACCATGCCAGCAATATGACAAAGGGGTGCAACTGCCAATGTAATATCTGATTGTTTCATTTGATATCCTTGAGCTGTTGCGGCTGTTTTAAACAGAGCATTCCCATATGTGAGCATCGCTGCTTTTGGCCTTCCCGTTGTTCCAGAGGTAAAAACCATCAAGCCAACATCTTCCCATATATCAATCTGTTCAGTCTCTGAAATTGGATTATTTGATTGTATTTCTTCTAGTAAATCGAAATTACTATTAAGTTTCTTTTTTTCAATTTTTAATTCGTCTGGTAATGGTAATGTTTTCGCCTCAGGAAGGAAATCTGTATAATGAGTAGTTATGATAAATTGGAGCGAGGTCGTCTGCTGTTTTACTGCTTCTACTTGTTCATACAATTCCTGAGCCGAAATGATAGCCTTAATTTCAGCTTCATTAATAAAATAGAGGAGCTCTGCTTCCTTGTACATTGGGCTCAATGGCACGACTATTGCACCAAGCATTTGAATTGCATAATGACAGATCAGATATTGGGGACAGTTCTGCATATATAATGCAATTCGATCGCCCTTTGAAACACCCTCCCCTTTAAGAAACTGTGCAAATCGGCGGGAATTATCACTTAGTTGTTGCCAAGTAATATTGTTTCCGTAATAAGTATAGGCAGTTTGTTGTGGATGGTTAATCGCGTTTTGTAGCAAATATTCATGTAATGGTTTCTCACCTAGACGATAGTGCAATGTTTCCTGCATATCACTTGGCCAGCTTTTCTTTAAAATGGATTTCATTTGCTCTACCTCCTGGTATAAGAGTCCTGTCTGAAAGTAACCCCTTCTTCAATCCCACGGTAGCATCCCAGTAAGCTATAACGATTCATTGTTCATTACATCCTATTTTTTCTAATACTGATTTGTAGATAATAAAATTTCATTCACAAAATTATTGATATTAAATCCCTCCACATTTGCATTTCATATCATCGTTTCAAACCGTCTCTTCTCTAATTTGCCGTCTTAAAATCTTGCCAACAGCTGTTTTAGGTAATTCCTTTCTAAACTCAATAATCCGCGGTACTTTATAAGCTGACAAATTCTTTTTACAGAAAGCAATTAATTCTTCCTCATCACATTTCATCCCATCTTTCAAGACGATTACAGCTTTCACTGTTTCTCCTCGGTAAGAATCAGGGACCCCTATAGCGACAGCTTCTTGGACTGCGGGATGTTGATAAATAACTTCTTCCACATCGCGAGGGTACACATTATACCCGCTTGCGATAATTAAGTCCTTTTTACGATCAACAATAAACAGATAGCCTTCTTCATCCATATAAGCAATATCTCCTGTGTAGAGCCAACCATCGCGAAGTGCATTCTCTGTCTCTTCAGGCATATTCCAGTACCCTTTCATGACTTGTGGTCCTTTAATAATAACCTCGCCAATTTCACCGGGTGGAAGCTCTTTCGAACCCTCTTCTAAATCAACAATTTTATAATCCGTAGAAGGTACTCCAATACCAACACTCCCAGGTTTTCTATTACCGAAAGACGGATTACAATGTGTTGTTGGTGAGGTTTCTGTGAGACCATATCCTTCTAATATTTTCGCACCGGTTTTTTCTTGGAATTTCTTTAATAACTCTACCGGCATTGGTGCACTACCACTATTACAAGTACGAATACTATCCAGACCATATGCTTCTACATCTGGATGGTTGATTAATGCAATATACATAGTAGGTACTCCAGGAAATGATGTTGGTTTGGTCTCCTTTATTGTTTGTAGGACTTCCTGAATTTCAAATTTAGGCAATAATATGCTTTTTGCACCTATAAAGATTGAAAGATTCATCGCTGAAGTCATTCCATACACATGGAAAAGTGGTATTGCAGTTAGAGTCCGCTCTTTACCTAGTTCCATAGTATCTCGAAAGTACTCGTATGTTTGTAATACATTTGCAAATAAATTTCGATGGGTCAACATTGCCCCTTTTGAACGTCCCGTAGTTCCGCCTGTATATTGTAAAACTGCTATATCCTCAGATGGATTGAAGGCAACTTCGACTGGTAATTGCTTTGCTCTTTTCAAAAAGCTGTTAAATTCAATTGCTACACTGTCCCTCGTATCTTTACCTTCAAAATTAACTGTAATTATTCGTTTAACAGATGTATTTTCAATAATAGACCTCAAAACCGGTAGTAAATGTTCATAAATTATAATCGTTTCAGCATCTGAATCATTTAAAATGTATTCCAACTCTTTTTCTACAAGCATTGGGTTCAGCTGTGTTACGATACCACCAGCTTGTAATATTCCATAATAACTAATGACATATTGTGGACAATTCGGGAGCATAATTGCTACCCTTTCTCCTTGCTCAAACGCTTCTTGTTGAAGTGCGGCAGTAAAAGAATCTACCAACTCCCCTAACCTTTTATAGGTCATCTCATTTCCATAGAAATATAGGGCCGGGTTGTCACCATAATGGGTGATGGACTTCTTTAGGATTTCGGTTATTGGTTCGTCAGGTATACTAATTTCCTTTCTTATATAATCCGGATAATGTTTTAGCCATACTTTATCCATGAACAAATACCCCCTAAAAATTATTAAGTAAGCGCTTACTATAGAACATCTAGTACTAGTCATTCCGCCTCTATCATCCTATGTTTCTAAATAAAACATTTGCTTAATAATTTCTTCTGAGATACCCCGTGATTTTAAATCTGGTATAATATTTTCAAAAATGTGAGTCGGATACCAATCTTTTACTAATGTTGCAGTGTCGTCGTTCATTTCCAATGGACGCCCTAGCCAGTAATTAATGGAATCATGGGAGAGCATGATTTGTTTTTCATACCCCTCTTCAAGTAACTTTATAAGCGTATTTATACGCTCTTCATCCATTGGAGCTCCAACCAGTTTTTGAATTCCAAATCGATCAAAACCAATTTTTACTCCAGTTTTTAAAGTATCTCTTTGATAATCAATATTTGTATTGCCACACATATGACCGATAATAATTTTAGATGGTTCTACTCCTAATTCAATAAGCAATCTAGCCTGCTCAGGTCCCATTGTCCCCATCTGCGTATGCGTAATAATTCGAATACCTGTTTCTTTATGCACCTCTGCTGCTATATCGAAAAACATTTTTTCATACGGGGTGATTTCATCCTTACTTGAAGCAAGCTTAATTATTCCTGGTTTAATATCAGTCCCTGCTATACCTTCGTTGATCTCCGTCATGAACATTTCATAAATATCCTTTTCCGCCGTTCCTAACGAATCGCGAAACTTAAAATAGGTTGTAGCCCCTTCTCCTTCATAATAATAGCCAGTAGAACAAACTATCTGAATCCCTGTAGCCTCAGATATTTGTTTTAATAGTTCAGGATTTCTACCACATTCATTGGGGGTTGGATCTACAACTGTTTTAATTCCCTACTTCTTAACAGCATTTGCAGCCTTTGTTCCCGCACTTAACGCTTCGTCTGCATTAAAGGGACCATTCGTTACATCACCACTGTATCCTGGATAGCCAAATATAAAATGTTCATGGATTAATGTCTTTCCCATATCTTCGACAGGAATCTTACCTGTGACCGTTTCAATCCATTCGCCCAAACCTATCAACTCCTTAAAGGATTTAAAATAATAGATTCTGTTAGCTTTTCTCTTGTAATTCTCTCCATAATATTTTTCCACTTGAAGTTGTTGGATAGCTTTCGACAAACTCAATAATACGTGGATATTTATACGCTGCCATTTGACTTTTCGACCATTCTATAATTTCATCTTCCTTTATTTTACCGATAAAATCAGTCTTCAATATGATAAAGGCTTTTACAGTTTCTCCACGCTTTTTATCTGGAGCACTTACTACACATGCCTGTTCAACGGCTGGATGCTTATATAAGATAGCTTCCACTTCTGTCGGCCATACTTTAAATCCTGAAGCATTTATCATTCGCTTTAATCGATCCACAATAAAAAAGTACCCTTCTTCATCCATTTTCACAATATCACCTGTTCGAAAAAACTGTTTTCCATCTATCTCTATATGTGATACCTTATTCTCATCCTCTCGATTGTAATAGCCGGAAAAGACTTGGGGCCCATTGACCACAAGCTCTCCTAGTTCATGAGGTCCAACCTCACTTCCCGTAGCTAGGTCTATTACTCTAGCATCCACATCAAATGAAGGGATTCCCAAGCATTGTAATTTAGGACGATTTGGTGGATTGAAGTGCGTATGTGATATGGTCTCTGTCAGACCGTATCCCTCATAATAACGAAGACCTGTTCTCTCATACAATTGTTCTCCTACTGCTTCCGGAAGCGGTGCTCCTCCACCTCCTATTACTTGTAAGGAAGATAAGCTATAACTATTCATATTTGGATTTGATAAAAAGTCTATTAACATCGTGCTTATATTAATCCAATGTGTACAACCATGTCTCTCCATTTCCTTCGCTGCATAATCACGATCCCAACGGGTCATCATCACGATCGTACTACCTGATTGAATAGGGGCAAGTGCACTGTGAATTAACCCTGTTACATGAAATAATGGTAGAGTTAACAATGGAATCGCATCAGCTGTCATATTCATCCATAGGCTTGCTCCTACAGTATTTGCCTGAATTGTTCTATTGGGGTGAATACATCCTTTCGGCATCCCTGTTGTTCCAGACGTATAGGGAATCATTGCTACATCATCTTCTAAGCCATCATATTCATCTATTTGATAGGTTTCACTTAAAGCATCTTTCCAAAAAATAACATTAGATAGCTTTTGATTATTATTCGCAAGATTAGGTTTGAAATCATTATTCTCGTTATACTCACCTGAGTATTCGGAATACGAAGTTACTATGATATTATTCAAGGAAGTTTCTTTTATTAATGGGACTATATTGTCATACAATTCCTCCCCAATAATTGCATATTTAATATCGCAATCCTTCACATAAAACGCTAAGTCCTGCGTCGTGCTCATCGGATTAATTGGAACAACTACAGCCCGTAGGCGCAAAATAGCAAAGAAGCTTATGAGGTATTGTGGAGAATTCTGCATGAACAACAATACTTTCTCTTGCTTTTCTACCCCTAATTTCTTTTTTAAATACCCAGCAAGTATCTCGACTTCCTCAAGTAGCTCTGTATACGTAATACTTCTTCCATAATAATGTATGGCAATTTTATCAGGATATTTTTTTGTTGAAATGACTAGGTTATCATATATGGTTGTCTTTGGTATTGTTAAACTTTTAGATAAACGAGGCGGCCAAAACTTAAAATGATTTTTATTCATGTATAGACTCCTCCTCTTTAGCTATTGCATGAAATTATCTTTACTACGGAAGTAACACAAGCTTTCCTTTTGTTTCTCTTCCCTGCAACTTCCTATGAACTTTGGCAGCGTCGCTTAATGGATAAGTTCCGCCAATTGTGAGTACTAATTCACCGTTATTCATATACTCTAGTAGTTCCTGTAAGCTCTTTTGATACAAAGCAGGCTTATTCATTATCTGTGGTAGGAAAAATCCAATAATTGATTGATTACGTCGCATTAAAATTCTTGGATCAAATTCTGACTGTTCACCGCTCGCTGCGCCATAAATGACGAGCCTACCAAAAGCGGCCAAGCATTTCACTGTTTTATTAAAAACCTCTCCCCCTACCATTTCTAGAGCTAAATCAACACCTTTACCATCTGTTAATTCACGGATTTCCTTCTCCCATCCTTCCTCTGAATAATTAACAGTGTAGTTCGCTCCCATCTCCTTTGCAAAAGCTAATTTCTCCTTCGTACTTGCCGTTGCGATCACTTTTTTTGCTCCTATTTTTTTGGCAAGCTGTACTGCAATAGAGCCGACTCCTCCCGCAGCTGCGTGAACAAGCACTGTTTCTCCTTCTTCCAATCTCCCCATTGTTTTCAAAATATGATAAGCACTTAACCCTTGTAGTGGTAATGCAACAGCTCTTTCGAAAGACACATCTTTAGGAATCGGAATTAGCTGACTCGCATGCACAACAGCATATTCCGCATACCCTCCTGAACCGATTAACGTTACAACTCGCATTCCTTCCTTTATATCTTGGACATTTTTTCCAACCTTCTTTACTACCCCTGCGATTTCTGCGCCTGGAACAAATGGTAACGGTGTCGGTACAACATAATTACCTTCCCTCCTGGCGGTATCAGCATAATTCACACCAATAGCTTTTACTTCAATTAATACTTCATCTTGACTAAATGCTGGTATTTCCATCTCGATGAGTTCCAACACATCGGGACCACCAAATTCTTTAAATTGAATTCCTTTCATCATTCCACTTCCCTCCCGATTCTCACTCATTCTTTTCCCTTACAAGTTTCCATTTTTTCCAAACAAATTATTTTCTTTTCCAATAGTATGGGTATAATCGATAATTCACCTTGTTTGCTAACAAATGCTAGATCTTGTTGGAGGTCGTGGGAGTGTAGCATTTGGCCAACTCTTGATTCACTTAGAACATTATAGGCTTCATGGGATAAATTTTGATAGAATATTTTAGATGCTAATGCGCTATCCGTTAATTCAATATTATTTAAACCATACTCTTTTACCAATTGCTCAATAAAATAACCAGCCCCATAAAAATCTTCAAGACAAAATTGATTCGATGATCCAGAGCAAACGACAATTATTGTCTCATTATCATAGGTCTTTATAATCTGTTTACTTACAGCCTCTCCATTTAACAAGGAAGCAATATAAACCTCTTTCGCTGGAGCTGATTGCCGTATCGCAACGGTTCCATTCGTAGTAGATAGTAAGACTGTTTTATTCTTTACATGTTCTTCTAATCTTGATGGGGCTGGGCTTAAAAACCCATCAATTGTAATACCGTCATATTCCCCAACGAGGGCAACATCCTCTGTTTTATAACCCTTAGCCATAAGAATTGCTTCTTCCCCATTCATTACAGGGATTACTTCTTTTGCACCAAATTGCAAACATGAAATGATTGTGGAGGTTGCCAGTAATACATCAAACACAACTGCAATTTTATCGTCACTCATTTGTACCGTATCTATTTCTTCCTTTTTGAGAAGCAAATGAACTTTCAACGAATCACAGCCCCCTCGCAGAATCCAATGCATATTGAATTAAAGTTTCTGTATATTGATCTAGCTGAGCAAATCTTGGATCACTCGTCTGTCCCTTAAAGTACCGATAATAAATTTGTTGACATATTACCGCTAGTTTAAAGTAAGCAAAAGTAAGGTAAAAATTAATCATTGATACGTCACGACCGCTCCTATTTTCGTAATGTTCCAAAAATTCTTCTCGAGTAAAAAATCCCCCCCATGTTGTTACAGATGCTTTTCCTAACCCTGTTTTCAATTGTTCAGGATCATCTGGCTGTGTCCAATACGATAAAGCAACACCTAAATCTGCAAGGGGATCACCGACAGTTGTCATCTCCCAATCAAACAAACCAATCATTTCACTAAAGTCCTCAGAAAACATTGCATTATTTATTTTATAATCATAATGAATAATTGTCGGTTTAGGTGAAGATGGAATACTATTCCGCATCCAATTTGTTAATTCTTTGAGTCCAGAAATCTCACTTGTCTTTGCGTTATCATAACGCTTAATCCAACCAGCTACTTGACGCTCCATGAATCCATCTGGTTTTGTGATATGCTCTAATTCTGTTTTTTTATAATCAATACGATGTAATTCAACTAATCTTTCAACCATTAATTTTGAAATTTTCTTTCCTAATTGCTCGTCATAAGTTACCCCTTCAGGAAAAGTTGAATCAAGAACTATGCCTTTTCTGCGTTCCATGATAAAAAAAGGGCTTCCCACAACTTCCTCATTTTTCGAAAAGTGATAAGGTTTTGGTGCTGTTGGGTATAATGGATATAAACTAGATAATATCTTGTATTCCCTTTCCATATCATGAGCTTTTGGAGCAACCGGTCCAAGGGGAGGTCGTCGTAATACTGCCTCCCACGCTCCTATTCGCAATAGATAGGTAAGGTTAGATGCTCCTGCACCGAATTGTTCAATTTCTAATTCTCCACTTGGAACTTCAGGCATCTTTTCCCGAATATAATGATAAAGTGTTTTCCTATCCAGCTCTTCACCTTTTCTAACAGGCATTGTGTCTCTATATAAAGATTTCACCTATCTATCTCCTCTCACGACACTGCTCATTATGCAGCTTATTAGCAATATATCGGGACTTTCGTTTGCATACTATCCGGTCAGCATGCAAAGCATATTCTATTAGTAAATAGTAAAAATGAAATTTGTAGAGCCAAAGTTACAATACTACTTTTCTATACCAGTTAGTATCATTTTAGAATAAATGGATACCAATTGTTCTGGCGTTACTTCACCTTCTGTTTTATACCAATTATAACTCCAGTTTGTTATCCCAACTATTCCAAATGAAATCATATCTGGACGTAAATCATCTCTAATTTCCCCATGTTTAATTCCTTCCTCAACAATACTTTCAATATTTAAGCGGAATTGTTTACGCTTCTCTTTGATTATTTTAATGTGCTTTTCGGATAAATGTCGCATCTCACGGAAAAAGACACGAGCACTTGAACCATTTTCAACAATGTCTGTAATTATTAAACGAATAATTTCAATTAATTGGTCTTTATATGATGTGTAACTTCTGTTTATAATTTCATACTGAGCTTCTAATAATTTTGTTATATATTCCTCATGAATATCCATTAATAATTGCTCTTTACTAGAATAGTAGTAATAAAATGTACCTTTTGTAACATCTAGTTCATCCACTATATCTTGAATGGAAGTGGTACTAAAGCCCTTTTTTTCAAATAATAAAATACTTTGTTTTACAATTTCACTTTTCATTTGTCTGACCTCGCAAGTTTATAATTTTGTTACTCTTAACTTACCACAAGGTCTGTAATATTTCACTAAGCAAAAGCGTGAGATCCGCCATCAACAGTTAAAATATCACCTGTTACAAAGTCCGATGCTTTTGACGCGAGAAATAATGCAGCTCCTTTCAAATCTTGGTCATTCCCAAATCGATTCAAGGGTGTTCCTTGTAAAATTTCGTCTCCGCCTTTTTCTAATAATCCCCGTGCCATTTTTGTTGGAAAAAAACCTGGGGCGATCGCATTTACATTTATATTATGTTTTCCCCATTTTACTGCCAAATCTTTTGTAAACGTTATAACAGCACCTTTGCTCGTATTATATCCTATCGTATCCATCACTTCAGGGTTTGTACCGCCAAAACCAGCGATCGAAGCGATATTGATAATTTTCCCTTTATTTTGGTCTATCATTACCTTTCCAACTTCTAAACTCATGAGATAAGTTCCAGTAATATTCACATCTATCACCTTATGCCATGCCTCTATTGGCATATCAACAACTGATGCACCCCATGTAGCTCCGCTGTTATTCACTAAAATATCAATGGACCCGAAATGTTCTACCGTTTCTTTAACAACCCTCTTTATATCGTCATGGTTCGTTACATCACAACTAAATGCTAACGAATCGACTCCTAGCTTCTTTAGTTCCTCACTTGTTTCTTTACAGGACTCCAATTTCCGGGAACAAACAACAACATTTGCTCCTGCTTCTGCAAAAGCCTGTGCCATTTGTGCCCCCAATCCACGTCCACCACCAGTAATAATTGCTGTTTTTCCTTCTAATCGAAACAAATCGAATACAGTCACTTTAATATACCTCCTGAGCTAGCTTATGCTTTTTAAGTTCTAATCTAGCAAGTTGGCGGCGGTGCACCTCATCTGGTCCATCCGCAAGTCTAAGTGTTCGCGAATTTGCCCAATGGTTTGCTAAGGTAAAATCTTCACTAACCCCTGCACCACCATGTGCTTGAATGGCTCGATCAATGACTCTAAGTGCCATACTTGGCGCAACAACTTTAATCATCGCAATTTCAGCTTTTGCTTCTTTATTTCCTACCGTATCCATCATGTATGCGGCTTTTAGAGTTAGTAAACGTGCTTGCTCAATTTCAATACGGGAATCTGCAATCCATTCCTGAACAACACCTTGCTCAGCAATTTTCTTACCAAAAGCTTCCCGGTGTTGAGCGCGCTTACATAGATCTTCAAGTGCACGTTCCGCAGCTCCAATTAAACGCATGCAATGATGAATTCTTCCAGGGCCTAAACGTCCTTGAGCGATAGCAAACCCTTTGCCTTCGTCCCAAAGCATATTCTCTGCTGGAACTCTTACGTTATCATAAACAATTTCTGCATGACCATGGGGCGCATCATCATAACCAAAAACTGGAAGCATGCGCTCAATCTTAACGCCTTTTGTATCTAACGGAACAAGAATCATAGATTGTTGTTCATACTTCTCTGCCTTTGGATCATTTTTTCCCATGACGATTGAAATTTTACAACGAGGATCTCCAGCACCGGACGTCCACCATTTACGTCCATTAATAACATATTCGTCACCATCCCTTATAATACTCGTTTCGATATTCGTTGCATCACTCGAAGCAACATCGGGCTCTGTCATCGAGAAGCATGAACGAATTTCACCTTCAAGAAGGGGCTCAAGCCATTGCTTTTTTTGTTGTTCTGAACCATAACGTACTAATACTTCCATATTACCGGTATCGGGTGCACTGCAATTAAATACTTCAGGACCTATCATGGATCTTCCCATTATTTCACAAAGCGGAGCATACTCGAGATTTGTTAATCCTGCACCATACTCACTTTCCGGTAAAAACAAATTCCATAATCCTTCTGCCTTCGCTTTCTCTTTCAATTCTTCCATAATTGGAGGTACAGTGGACCATCTAGTTTCCTGTTGATTTAACTGCTCCTTGTAAACCTTCTCGTTGGGATAGACATACTTCTCCATGAAGTCATTAAGCTTTTTCTGCAATTTAACTACTTTTTCTGTGTAGGTAAATTCCATTTTTTATTCCTCCTCATATTTTATTCTAACAACTAACCTACCGGATAGTATTTTTTGAATCTTTGGTATTATTATAACAAACAATTATTAGAAAGCAATGTTTTTTTAGATTATCATCCAAAAATGAAGCACTTATATTAAAATAACTTTTTCTTGACAAGCAATTCAATATTCGTTAAATTGAAAATAATAGAATATTATAAGCTGCTTAGTCTAATTGACTCTATTGCAGAAATAGAGCAATCCATTAGATAAAACCAGTTATATTGTGCAGATCTATGGAAATATTCTTCCCTATGCCTCTGCCAGTATTGCTGGTTTTTTATATTTTCCATCATTTTAAGGAGGCGTGAATATGGATCAAGAAAAATTAATTGAGTTAGACAAGAGGCATTTCATCCATCCAACTTCATCGATTCAGCAACAGCAGAAAGACGGAGCGAAAATGATTGTTGAGAAAGGAGATGGTATTTATCTGACGGATAAAAATGATAACGTTTACATCGATGCGATGTCATCTCTTTGGAATGTGAATGTGGGACACGGAAGAGATGAACTCGCTGCCGCGGCCGCAGAACAAATGAAAAAGTTAGCTTTTAGTTCAACTTTTTCTACTTTCAGCCATGAGCCAGCGATAGTACTTGCTGAAAAAATCAGCTCTCTTGCTCCCGAAGGATTAAACGCAGTCTTCTTTACATCCGGTGGCTCTGAATCGAATGATACAGCAATAAAACTCGCAAGACATTATTGGCGTGTTCAGGATAAGCCGGAGAGACGGAAAATTATTGGAATCAACCGAGCCTATCATGGCGTTGCTGCTGCCTCGACAAGCGCTACAGGGATTCCTGAATTTTGGAATATGGCAGGGAAAATGATGACAGATATTTATCATGCAGATAATCCATATGGCAATGGCAAAGATAAAGCCCTTTCCTCACTCCGGTCCGTTATTGAAAGTGAAGGTCCTGAAACAGTCGCCGCCTTTATTGCAGAACCGATTCAAGGAGCCGGCGGTGTGCTCGTGCCACCAGAAGGCTACTTGCAAGAAGTCCGGAACCTTTGTGACGAATATGGAATTTTGTATATTGCAGATGAAGTAATCACTGGATTTGGACGAACTGGAAAGTGGTTTGGTGTTGAACATTATTGCGTTACTCCTGACATTATTTCCTTTGCAAAAGGGGTTACAAGCGGGTATATCCAGCTTGGTGGCGTTATTGTCTCTGATCAAATCCATAATGTATTAAAAGAAAAGTCTGCTGGTACTCTTTTCCATGGTTACACGTATAGTGGCCACCCTACTGCGACTGCTGTTGGTCTAAAAAATATTGAAATCATGGAAAATGAAGGACTGCTAGAGAACGCACGGAAAAAGGGAGAAGTAATGCTTAATGGTTTTAAAAAGCTAAAAGAAGAACTCGACATTGTTGGAGATGTTCGTGCTGTTGGCTTACTTGGTGCCGTGGAGCTTGTGGAAGATCCTGCCACAAATAAGCGGTTTGCAAGTGATTTGCAAGTAGCTCCGAAAGTAATCGAAGCACTGCATCAGCGCGGTGTGATCTGCCGAGCGGTAACATATGAAGGAACCGATATTATCTGTTTCTGTCCGCCTCTCATTATAAATGAACAACAAATTGAGACAATGATCGGGAAACTGCATGATGCGATACAAGAAGTGAGAAAGGGATTATCTGCTGTTTTAAAATAATAGACATATTGAAATTTGATAAAAACGGGAGGAATATCATGGGTAAATATAGAGTTGCAGTAGATGTTGGAGGCACATTTACAGATGTATTTGTGTTTGATGAGAAATCCAAAGATATCTTTATCGCAAAGACTGCGTCAACTCCAACAAATCCTGAAATTGGAGTCATTAATGGAATTGAAGCTGCAAATATTTCTGGTGACGACATATCAGTCTTTTCTCACGGTACAACGGCTGGAACAAATGCTTTAATCGAAAGAAAACTCCCAAAGACTGCTCTAGTGACTACAAAAGGATTTCGGGATGTAACGGAAATCCGAAGAGGAACGAAATTAGACTTATGGGACGCTTATAAAGACGTCGCACCTCCTTATATAAGAAGACGAGACCGTTTTGAAATAAATGAACGTGTGGACTACTCGGGGAATATCCTTGTTTCAGTTGATGAACAAGAAGTAATCGAACTTGCAAGAATTCTAAAAAGGAGAAATGTGGAGTCCATCGCAATCAGCTTTATGAATGCCTATGTTAATGGTGATAATGAACGGAGCGTAAAAGAAATTTTACAGAGAGAACTACCTGACGTGTATATTTCGTCCTCAAGTGAAGTTTTACCCGAGATTTTTGAGCATGAACGGACAAGTACTACTATTATTAATTCAGTCTTAGGGCCAAAAGTAACTAAATATATTGACGTGCTCCAAAATCAGATTAAAGCAAAAGGCTATGATGGAGAAATTTTGGTTCTTCATTCTGGCGGCGGAGTTATGACTTCCGAAAACGTCCAGAAGTATGCAGGGCGCCTCGCCAGCTCTGGGATAGCTGCAGGAGCAATCGCCAGTAAATATATCGCGGAACTATGTGGATTTAAAAATGCGATTGGACTGGATATGGGCGGTACAAGTACAGACATTTCTTTAGTTTATGATGGCGAATTAAAAACAACAAAAGAATGGTATATCGAATATGGTTATCCAATTGGTTTTCCGAGTATCGAAATTATGACTATAGGAGCAGGCGGCGGAAGTATTGCCCGAATAGATAAAGGTGGATCATTACGAAACGGACCTGAAAGTGCCGGTTCCGAACCTGGTCCTGCTTGTTATGATTTTGGCGGAACAGAACCGACAAATACAGATGCCAATTTAATATTAGGACGACTAAATGAATCTTTATTAGGCGGGGATATGACTCTAAATAAAGATGCTTCAAAAAAAGCACTGGAACCCATTTGCGAAATGTATGGCTATAACGAATTTGAAGCAGCTAATGCAATATTAAAAGTTGCAAATGCAAATATGTCTGATGCTCTGCGGCTCATTTCTGTTCGTAAAGGATACGACCCTCGTGACTTTGCATTAGTTGCTTTTGGAGGAGCAGGTGCTCTTCATAGTGCCTATCTAGCAAAAGAGTTAAGTATACCTAAGGTTATCGTTCCAGCACATCCTGGTGTTGCAGCCGCTTTGGGTTGTTTGCTTGTTGATTTTCGCCACGACTTAACCAAAACATATGTAGCGAATACGGAAGATATAGAAACAGACACCATTGAACAGGAATTTTTAAAAATGGAACAAGAAGCTATAAAACTATTGAAAAATGAGGGCATAGACAAGAAATCTATGAATTTAATCCGTCATCTGGAAATGCGTTATGTTGGCCAGTGGCGCTCTTTAGAAGTCACTGTAGGTAGGCATTTAACATCTCTGGATGCTGCATTGGAAAACTTTCACAAGGAACATGAGCGAGCTTATGCTTTTTCCAATCCTGACCAAAGTGTGGAAGTCTACGGCTTCCGTATAGAGGCTGTAGGCATTGTACCAAAGCCCGAACTACCGAAAGAAGAACCTGTAGGAACCTTGATTGAAGCCTTAAGGGAATACCGAAATGTATATTTTGAAGAAACTGGTGGCTTCATAAATACCCCAATTTATCATCGTCCATCTGTACCAGTAGGCTCTATTATAAGTGGGCCAGCAGTGGTCGAGCAATTGGATTCTACTGTCATTATACCTCCAGACTTTGTTGCTGAGGTGGATAACTATAAAAATATAATTATTTCATTAAAAGGTGTGGTGGAATAAATGGAGAATATATTTAAGACAAAACTAGATCCTGTTACCTTTGAAGTTTTGAAAAATGGTTTTGTTAATTTGGTAGACCAAATGTCCGAACAAATTCTTCGTACCTGCTATTCCTTTGTAATTTATAACCGTGACTTCAGTTCATCATTATGTGATGCGGATGGAAATACAGTCATGCAAGGAACCCAGGATATTGCTGTTCACGTTGGTACTCTTCACTTAACAGCTAAGGCAGTTATTGAAGATTTTGGGAACGACATTCATCCAGGGGACGTTTTCTTAGTAAATGATCCCTACCGCGGAGGTACACATTTTAATGATGTACGAGTCATTCGTCCCGTTTTTCATAAAGGTAAACTAATTGCTTTTATGCAATCAAATGGACACTGGGCAGATATGGGTGGATCGGTTCCAGGATCATTTGATGTGGGTTCAAGAGATCATTACGGTGAAGGGGTTCGGATACCACCTGTGCGCGTATGGAGTAAAGGTAAGTATTTGGAAGATGTCGCAAACTTACTCATTTCTAATATGAGGGTTCCAGAAGAAAGACTTGGTGATTTACGATCGCAAGCCGAAGCGACAAAGGTCGGAGAAAAAGAGCTCCTTCGATTGGTTGATAAATATGGTGTGGATACAGTATTAACAGCTTTTGATGAAGTCCAGGATTATGTCGAGCGCCTGACTAGAGAAAACATCAAGGAGCTTCCAAACGGGACTTGGGAAACTGTTGACTATATAGACATGGATCCAGAACTCGGTGATGGATTAATCCCTATTAAAGTAAAAATGACAATCAATGATGACGAGATTTTCTATGATTTGGGTGGAACCCATGCTTCTATCAGCTGTTTCCTTAACTCATCTTTTGGGGCCTCCTTATCAGGCTTGTATGCAGGGACAAAAACATTTTTTCCCGATATTCCTTTAAACTCAGGATTCTATCGTGTTGTACATGCTAACCTTCCCGAGAATTCTGTTGTTAATGCACCCTGGCCAGTTGCTGTTACCGGTTTCTGTTCAGGTCCCTATGAAAAGATTATGAACGCATGCTTTGAGTTATGGTCTTATGTGATACCCGAACGAGCACTTGCCTGTTCTTTTAACCTTGAATATCTATTAATCGGTGGATGGGATCAACGTGACCGCTACGATAACTTCTTCATGTGGTACGACTGGATGGCTGGTGGGCATGGTGGTAGAAGCAACAGAGATGGTGCAAATGCAATGTCACCTGTATTTGGAGCCGGATTGAGTGTGCAGCCGTGTGAAGGTCAAGAACGCTTAACCCCAGTTGTTACTTCTTATCATCAAATCATTACGGATTCAGGTGGACCTGGTGAATTCAGAGGTGGGTGTGGTGTAGAAAAAGGCGGGACATTAACTAACATTACCGATACGGTTATGTCCGTTTGTTGTGACCGTTCACGTTCTGTAACTTGGGGTATTTATGGTGGACTCCCTTCTAACCCGCATGGAAACTGGTTAAATCCCGGAACAGAGAAGGAACAATTTCTTGGCGCTTTCTTTTCTAATATAAAAGTAGAAGAAGGCGACAGCTTCTCTAGACCCTCAGCAGGTGGTGGTGGTCTTGGTGATCCATTGAATCGACTTCCAGAAGCCATCTTAGAAGATGTTATTGATGGATATGTATCAATTGAGCGAGCAAAAAAGGATTATGGGGTCATCATCAAAGAAATCGATGTTGAACTAGATTTATACGAAGTGCTAGAGAATGAAACAGCTAAGGAAAGAGAATATATCCGAAGAAACCGAAAAGATTGGTTACGTGAAGATGTAAATGTAGTTCATGATTTATATAAAAAGGGAGGGGTAGATGAATTAGATTTAATTCGTCAATACGGAGTGCTAATTGATTTTGCAACTGGTGAATTATTGCATAAATCAACTGAACAATTCAGAGAAATGCTACAAAAACGTTCAGCATCGTACTGGGACTAGATTCCCTATTAAACTATCTTTAGGTGGGATTCCATTCTTACAATGAATCCCACTCTCCATTCCAAATTCCAGCAAGGAGGGCTTAAATGGATTCAGATCAAAAGCTACTAAAACTGTTAGGCAATAAAGACGTATTGGCACTTGCTTTTGGCGCTATGATTGGCTGGGGCTGGGTTGTCACGACAGGGATTTGGATTAATGAAGCTGGGTCATTAGGAGCAATTTTAGCTTTTGTTATCGGTGGGATCATGGTAATCTTCGTAGGTCTTACTTACGCGGAGCTCGCTGCTGCGATGCCGCTCGTTGGTGGAGAATTTGTCTATACGTATAAAGCCATGGGACGGGTTATGTCCTTTGTTACAACATGGGCTATCATTTTTGGCTATGTATCTGTTGTCGCATTCGAAGCCGTCGCCTTACCGACCGTATTCGAATATTTAATTCCGAACTTTAGTCAAGGCTATTTATACACTATCCAAGGTTGGGATGTAACAATCACTTGGGCTGGTACAGGGATGATCGGTTCAATTTTCATCGCTTGGGTAAACTATCGTGGAATTAAATTAACTTCTTTCATCAATATTATCCTGACATTATTAATTATTATCGCTGGTATATTACTCATTACAGGTAGTAGCGTTACTGGTACCACTGCAACAATGGAGCCATTCTTTCAAAAAGGATTTGCCGGATTGCTGACTGTCGTCGTGATGACGCCATTTATGTTTGTAGGGTTTGACGTTATCCCGCAGGCTGCAGAAGAAATAAATCTACCTAAAAAGCGAATCGGACAACTGCTCATTTTTTCTGTTATTTTAGCCGTCATCTGGTATGTTGCCATTATATTCGGCGTATCTCGCGTGATGACACCCTCAGAACTCGCAGCAACAAATTTAGCAACCGCAGATGCAATGGGGAATGCTTTTGGCGGAAGTCAATTAATGGCTAATATTCTTGTCCTTGGCGGAATCGGCGGGATTTTGACAAGCTGGTTAGGTTTTTACGTTGGTGGTAGTAGAGCAATTTATGCCCTCGCAAAAGCTGGCATGTTACCAAAGTTCCTAGGCGAGTTACACCCTAAATACCGAACCCCGCATAAAGCAATTATTTTGATCGCACTTCTGTCCACGATGGCGCCACTGCTCGGTCGCCCTGCCCTTGTCTGGTTTGTCGATGCTGGGGGAATCGGACTTGTGATCGGTTGGTCCATGGTCGCCCTTTCCTTTGTCATCCTACGAAAAAAGGCACCGGAAATGGAGCGCCCATTTAAACTTCGCGGCGGATCGGTAATTGGCTGGATTGCAACCATTCTTGCTTTTGGAATCGCCACTTTATATTTACCGGGCATGCCATCTGCTTTAGGCATTCCGGAATGGATTATTATCGGATTTTGGTTTTTAATTGGAACTGTTTTTTATAACTATTCGATGCGGAAATACGGGAAAGAAAACGCGGAGGAACATATGAAAAAAGAAATTGACCGTATTGCTTAATCATTGTTTACAAAAATTTTAGAATATATTATAATAAGAATAATGAATCGTGTTAAGGCGCATCCACGCTCGTGCCACATGATCAATCTAACAATTAAAATAGTAAAACTGCCTAATCTGTTTACAGTCCCTCCAAGGATTGTTCCAACAGTCAAAAGCCAGTTCAAATTGATTTACAGGATGCTGTATATCATTTGAGCTGGCTTTTTTAATACATTTGAAAGGAGGTTCATCCATGGCTCTTTCCAATTTTAAAGTTCTAGATCTGTCCCGGGTACTCGCCGGTCCTTATTGCACGATGATTCTAGGTGACCTCGGTGCAGAAGTGATTAAAGTCGAAGCACCCGGCGGGAGTGATGATACCCGTAAATGGGGTCCTCCCTTCCAAGAAGGTGTGAGCGCTTATTACCTAAGTGCGAATCGGAACAAGAAAAGTATTACGGTCGATTTAAAGACGGAGGAAGGAATCAGCTTCATTAAGAAATTAGTAAAAGAAAGTGATGTCATTATCAACAACTTCAAAACTGGCACAATGGAAAGACTTGGACTTGGGTTTGAAACCGTTGCGGACATCAATCCAGGAATTGTCTTCTGCTCCATCACCGGTTTTGGCGAAACCGGACCAAATAAAGCGATGCCCGGCTATGATTTTATCGTGCAGGCAATGAGCGGATTGATGAGTATCACAGGAGATAAAAATTCTGGACCACAAAAACTTGGTGTCGCTATTACAGATGTTTTAACCGGGCTATATGCGTGTGTTGGCATCCAAGCTGCACTGCTTGAAAGAAACTTCTCTGGCAAGGGACAGAAACTTGATATTTCACTCTATGACAGCGCGGTCAGCTCGCTCGTTAATATTGGGAGTAATTATTTACTGTCAGGGAAAATCCCTGAAGCACTCGGTAATCATCACGCCAATATCGTGCCATACCAGACATTTAAAACAATAGATGGCGAAATTGTTATTGCGGTTGGCAATGATAACCAATATAAAGCATTATGTACCGTTCTCGGAAAACCAGAATTAAGTACAGATGTTAGATTTTTAACGAACCCAGATCGCGTACAGCACCGAGAACAATTAGTTCCATTGTTAGAAGAAGTATTTGCAACGAAACCCACCAACTATTGGCAAAAGCGTTGTAATGAAAATAATATTCCATGCGGACCGATACAAAATTTAGAAGAGGTAACGAAAGACCCGCAGCTCCTTGCTCGAGAAATGTTTATCAGTACCGAACATCCGACTGCCGGACATATTAAAATGATTGGCAGTCCACTCAAATTATCGAGAACTCCCGTAACATACCGTCACCACCCGCCTAACGTTGGGGAGCATAATGAGGAATTCATGAATCAAAAAACAAAAAACTAAATTTGGGAGATGATCAGATGAACTTTGAATTCACGGAAGAACAAAATATGCTACGTAAAACAGTTAGAGATTTTACCGATAAAGAAATCATGCCGTATATTGCCGATTGGGACCGCACAGGACAATTTGATCCACGTATAATTGACAAAATTTCCGAACTCGGTCTCATGGGGGTATGTATCCCAGAGGAATATGGCGGTAGCGGCATGGATTACAATTCCCTTGCGATTGTCTGTGAAGAGCTTGAACGCGGCGATACGGCATTCCGTACTGCCGTTTCCGTCCATACCGGATTAAATAGCATGACGTTGCTGCAATGGGGGACAGAAGAACAAAAGCAGAAATATCTCGTTCCACAAGCAAAGGGGGAAAAAATCGGCGCATTCGGTCTTACGGAACCAGCTGCCGGATCGGATGTTGCAGCTTTAGAAACGAGCGCTGTTAAAGATGGAGACCATTATATTTTAAACGGTCAAAAGACATGGATTTCCCTTTGTGATCTCGCAGACAACTTTTTAGTGTTTGCCTATACTGGTGATAGGTCAGAAAAACATAAAGGAATTTCCGCTTTTATCGTGGAGCGGGAGTGGGATGGTTTTTCCTCTAAAGCAATTAAAGGGAAACATGGTATCCGTTCTGGGAATACTGGGGAAATCTTTTTCGATAACGTGAAGGTACCGAAAGAAAACCTGCTTGGTGAAGAAGGAGAAGGCTTTAAGATTGCCATGTCAGCCCTTGACAATGGACGCTTTACCGTTGCAGCCGGTGCCGTTGGGCAAATTATGGCTTGTCTCGAGGCTAGTGTGAAATACTGTCAGGAACGGGAAACTTTCGGGAAAGAAATTGGGAAGCATCAACTTGTACAACAGATGATTGCCAAAATGGAAGCTGGTTTTCAAATGAGCAGACTGCTCGTTTATCGTGCGGGGGCGTTAAAAAATCAAGGCAAACGGAACACGAGAGAAACATCCCTTGCCAAATGGCAGGCTTGTGATTTTGCCAACCGGGCTGCGGATGACGCCGTCCAAATCCACGGGGCATACGGCTACTCTGATGAATACCCGGTAGAAAGATATTTACGTAACTCAAAAGCCCCTGTTATTTATGAAGGGACGAGAGAAATTCATACGATTATGCAAGCGGAATATGTTCTTGGCTACCGTCAGGATAAAACGCTTAATCGAATGCTGCCAGCTTGGGAAGAATCATCAACCGTTCCTGGTCTCTAATTATTAGTGAAGGAGGGTGTTTAAATGCAGATTGAGACGATGACAAAAAGCTTATTCATTAATGGTTCCTGGAGAGATGTTGACGGAAAAACAGAAACAGTCTATAATCTATGATCACTCGAAAAATTGCTCCTGCTTTAGCAGCAGGATGTACGGTCGTCTTGAAACCAGCACCAGAAACACCGCTTTCTGCTATCGAGATTATGAAAGTGTTTGAGAAAGCTGGTATGCCTAATGGAGTTGTCAACTTAATTACTGGTGATTCCAAAGCAATTGGCGAGGCTCTGCTTGAAAGTAAAGAAGTACGCCATATTACATTTACCGGATCAACCGCAGTTGGAAAATATTTAATGCAAGAAAGTGCCAACCATGTGAAAAAGCTGTCACTTGAACTTGGTGGCCATGCACCAAGTATTGTTTTTGAGGATGCTGATCTTGAGAAAGCAGCAACACTCGTGCTAGGAAGTAAATTCAGAAATAACGGTCAGACGTGTATCTGTACGAACCGTCTATATGTCCACAAATCCATTGCCGAACAATTTACTGCAAAATTAACAGCAAAAGTAGCACAATTAAAGATTGGTTCAGGCTTAGAGAAAGGTACGGAGATTGGACCTTTAATCAATAAGAAAGCTTTAGATAAAGTCCATTACCATTTGGAAGATGCTGTAAATAAAGGAGCAAAAGCTCTGAATGGAGGCGCTTCATGGGATGGTACTTTAAAAGGGCATTTCTATCAGCCTACGATTCTGTCTGAAGTGACAAACGATATGGTTATTATGAATGAAGAAACCTTTGGACCGATCATTCCGATTCAAACATTTAACGATGAAAGCGACGTAATTCATAAGGCAAATGATACAGACTATGGATTAGCCTCTTTTATCTTCACAGAGAATACGAGTCGGGCAATCCGAGTTACGGAAAAGTTGGACTACGGTATTGTCGGTGTCAATGATGTCTTTCCTGCCAGTCCAGAAGCTCCTTTCGGTGGTATCAAACAATCTGGAAACGGTAAAGAAGGCGGACATCACGGGATGGATGAATTCCTTGAACAGCAACTTGTTTCGATTGGGATTTAGTAAATAATTATGGTGAGTCCTCTGGCATGCCAGAGAGGACTCACCATTTTTCATCCTGTTATTTAGGTGTTTTTACCACATTCTCGTACTGTTTATATAAATCCTTCATTGCTGAAGCAAGCGCATTACCTGCTTTTCCTAAATAATGCTCTTTAATTGCTTGCACAGGCTTATCAATTCCATCTTGCAAACTATGCCCCTTTAGTAAATATTGAACAAAATCTCTACCATGCTCTGTTGCGAGTGTACAACTTGCCGTCACGATTACCCCATACTTCTTATCGATTTCCGCAGTAATGGTCAGCGTTTCATAGATATTTTTTGCTGCCATCCCTGATGGTAGTCTCGAATGTCCTGCGATAAAGACTGTGTTCATCTCTCCATCTCCTCTAATTTTGAATTCTCTATATTATTAATATACCATGATTTGTATATCTTTTTATAATTTCTTTAGTATTACAAAAGATACTAAGATTATGGGAAGAGTCAAGGCAAAAAAACTACTATGATAAATTACGTGCAGCGGACAAATCGAGCAGCAACCTTTCTAAGTACCCCAAAGATCGCAATCAAGAGAGTGTGGGAGCTAGCAAATAATAAAAGCGCCCAGACTTCGGACGCTTGTCAAAATAATTATTTACCCTCTACACCACTCAAGCGCGGCTTGATCAACAATAACAGTAACATTTTCATGCTTTTTCAAAATTGATGCTGGGAAGTCCTCTGATATATCGCCATGTAGCAATTTTGCTGTTGCATCTGCTTTGGCTTCCCCGGAAACGAGTAAAAGAATTTCTTTACTGTTCATGATTGTCTCAATGCCCATCGAAATTGCTTGTGTTGGCACTTCCTCAATGGAATGGAAGAATCGTGCATTTGCTTGAATGGTGGACTCATCTAAATCAACAATATGAGTCTTACTATCGAAAGACGTTCCCGGTTCATTGAAACCAATATGTCCATTTCCGCCAATCCCTAGTACTTGAACATCAATTCCGCCTGCCTGTTCAATTGCACGTTCATGTTCCATGCATTCCTTTTCCAAATCCGCAGCAACCCCGTTTGGGATGTGAACACGGTCTGCGGCAATATCTACATGGCTAAATAGTTTTTCATTCATAAAATTATAATAGCTATTTGAATCATTTTGTTCTAATCCGACATATTCATCCAAATTGAAAGTAGTTACATTTTTAAACGATACCTCGTCTTGCTGGTGCTTTTCAATAATTCGTTGATAGAGCCCTTCTGGTGTGGAACCAGTTGCTAAACCAAGAACCGGGTTTTTCAACGAATTGATACGATCAACCATAAATTCGGTTGCTTTTTCGCTCATCTCATCATAGTCTTTTACTTTGATAACGTTCACTATACAATTTCCTCCCCCGGGCTGGTACATGTCAAATTAACTACGTGCTTTATTTTACCCACGTTTAATTTCCCATGTCGTTATTTTTTAATCCTGATGTTGGTATGCTAATGCGCCGCAGCATATCGTATATTTAATGTTCAGATCATCATCGACCAATAGAATATCGGCATCTTTCCCTAGAGTAATACTGCCTTTTTGATCGTAAATGCCAATTTGTTTTGCCGGGTTAACGGAAGCCATCTCAACAATATTACGCAGCTTAACACCTTCCAGTTGAAGCATTTGCTTAGCACCATCATGCATCTTCAAAATACTGCCTGCTAATGTTCCATCTTCTAAAACAGCTCTATCATTTTTTACTTTAACTGGCTGACCACCAAGCTCATAGTCTCCATCTGGCAGCCCTTTAGCCCGCATCGCATCCGTAATTAAAATAATCCGCTCACTGCCCATCTTATTATAAATTAATTGCAGCATTTCTGGGACAACATGAATTCCATCCGCAATCAGCTCTGCTCGTAAGTCTTCCAATTGAAATGCAGCGCCAACTGCACCAATATCACGGTGATGGATTCCGTTCATTGCATTGCAAAGGTGGGTAAGTTGGCTAACTCCTTGTGATACTGCCGTTTTTATTCCAGTAAACCCAACATCTGTATGTCCTGCTGATACATTTACACCAGACTGTGCGAGATGTTTTATAAAAAGACCTTCTTCATCATGCTCTGGAGCCATCGTAATTGTTTTTATATTGCTGCCTGATTGTGCCTGCCATTTCTTAAATTGTTCTAAATCCGGTTTAACAATATACTCCTTTGGCTGTGCCCCTGCTCTTGACTTTTCTACAAAGGGACCTTCTAAATGGACACCAACCATTTCCGCCTGACCCGGTTTATTTAGATAACGCGCAGCATTTTCTAAGGCTTTCGAAATGTTATCGGGTGACTGCGTAATCGTTGTTGCGAGAAAGCTTGTCGTGCCTTCCATTGGTAAAATCGATGCAATTTTGTCTAGCGCTTCTTCCGTTGCATCCATCGTATCCGCCCCATTTGCACCGTGGATGTGACCATCGATAAATCCCGGGATGGCGTTTAACCCGGTCGCATCAATAATGTGAGCGTCCTCAGGAAGAGTCTGTGTGAAGGAATCTCCCTCCAAAAGGCTTTGAATCTGTTCATTTTCAATGTAAATCCCACCATTTGGAATAACCTTATCCTCCAGATAAATCTTAGCATTTTTAATAAGAATGGACTTATTGGTTTCCATTGTTCGCGCCCTCTCCCCTAATTTCTGCTAACACTATTTATCTTCCGCTGTTATAATAACCGTTTCGCCTGCTTTAGCTATCTTTTCAGATGTAAAGTGATAATTTTGATTTCCTTCTGCACTATTGGTAATGACAATTGGCGTGATTGTGTTTGATGCATGTTCACTAATGTATTTCAAATCTGCTTCCATCAAAAGCTGACCAGCTTTTACTTCATCATCAACATTTATCTTTGCTATAAATCCTTTACCTTTAAGTCCAACTGTCTCCAGTCCAATATGGATTAGAATTTCTACGCCACCTTCTGTAACAAGTCCGATCGCATGCTTCGTTTCAGCAACTTGAATAACCTTTCCGTCTACAGGCGAATAGATCTTCCCATCTTCCGGAATAATAGCAATCCCTTCACCCATCATTTTTTCGCTAAATACTGGATCCGGAACTTCTTCTAAAGGTACAATCTTTCCATTTACTGGTGCAACTATATTTTCTTCCTTTTTTTGCTTGAATAATTTTTTAAACACGGCTGATTTCCTTTCTTGTTTTAGGATCATCACTATCTACTATTAAATCATATCTTTAATTTCATGAGCAAATCGAGTGGTGATATCTTTTGGTCTTGTAATTGCACCACCAACGACTGCCGCATATACCCCTAATTCAAAAACGCGCTTCAGCATTTGCGGTGTCATAATATTTCCCTCAGCAATTACTGGCTTATCGACGGCACGTAGTATCTCTTTTAAAAAGGCAAAATCATCATCATATAATTTCTTACCTTTTGTATGCTTGGTATAACCATGTAAAGTCGTTCCGATGTAATCAAATCCTAATTTTTCAGCAATAACAGCTTCTTCCATTGTTGATATATCTGCCATCAATTCAACATTTGGTGCTTTCTCTCTTGCATAGAAAACTAATTCCTCCAAAGTTTTTTCAGGTCTTTGGCTGATTGTGGCGTCCATTGCAATAACTTCACAGCCACTTTCAATTAATTCATCAATCTCTTTACTCGTTGCAGTGATATAGACATCAGACCCTTCATAATCCCGCTTTACAATTCCAATAACAGGAAGATCTACTTCTTTTTTTATTTCGATAATATCTTCTTTTGAATTGGCTCGAATTCCTTTTCCCCCACCTTGAGCAGCAGCAAGCGCCATCTTACTCATGATAAAGGACGAATGAAGCGGTTCGTCTTCTAATGCTTGACACGATACAATTAAATTTCTCGGTAATTTCAAAACAGTCATCTCCTATTACTTCTCCAATTCTTCCTCAACCTCATTTTTAATAACAGAAACCTGTGGTCCGTAGATTACTTGTACGCCTTCACCTTTTACAATAACACCTTTACTTCCTGTTTGCTGTAAGGCATCCTTGTCTACCATTTCGCCATCTTTAACCGTGACACGCAATCTCGTCGCACAATTATCGATATCAACAACTTTGGTCTAAAATTGGATAAACACTAAC
>NZ_JBBKBV010000023.1:0-53210 GCF_037892815.1 Oceanobacillus sp. HCA-5259
TTATCCAGAAGGGAGCAAAATTATTATGAGCCTGGCTGATATGTTTCGTGAGGAAGGTAAAGAACTAGGTAAAGAGGAAGGTAAAAAACAAGGTAAAAAGGAAATGGAAGAAATACTTGTTAAAAACTCGATAAAAAAAGGCTTAGATCCTCATATCATCGAAGAAATAACTGGTCTATCACAAGAAGAAATCCAAAAAATCGCCAGCAATGTTAAAGAATAATTTTACTGCGTACCAAATGGTATGAAGCCGACCTGATCAAGCGTAACCAAGCGTTCCATACTATCTTAATCATAACTGGGACACTTGCACTGACCCCGATGTCCCGCTCATAACTGGGACACTCGCTCTGACCCCAATGTCCCACCAACCCCCATGTCCCAGCGGAAACATGGATGATATTCTGTCCATGTTTTTTATGTATGATAGGTGGAAGTATGCTAATATGATATATATTTGAAAGGGGATGGATATGATGAAAGTTGCTGTTTACCAAATGGAACTTGTACCAGGTTCCCCGCAGGATAATAGGGAAAAGGTGAAACGTTGGGTTGAATCAGAAGTAAGGAATGATAAGCCAGACATCATCCTATTGCCGGAAATGTGGACAACATCCTATGTGCTGGAAGAGCTCCAAACAATTGCAGATGATGCATTAGAGCCTACTAAATCTTTTTTAAGTGAATTGGCGAAGGAATACAAGATTAATATTGTCGGTGGCTCGATTGCGAATAAAGTGGATGACAAATTATATAATACGAGTCTTGTTTTTGACCGCGCCGGCAACCTTGTTTATGAATATAGCAAGATGCACCTCGTACCGATGTTGAACGAACCAGCATACTTGACTGGTGGCAAGGAAAAAGTGCAAACTTTTGAACTCGATGGGATTCGGATGGGTGTCATTATTTGCTATGACCTGCGTTTTCCAGAACTCACGCGCAAGTTGGCGTTAGACGGGGCGCAAGTATTATTTATCCCTGCCGAATGGCCGAAACCGCGTACCAATCATTGGGTTAACCTGCAAATAGCCCGCGCAATTGAAAACCAAATGTATGTCGTATCTGCAAACAATGTCGGCACCCTGAACGAGGTTGAATACACCGGAACTTCTTTAATCGCAGACCCTTGGGGAGATGTTCTCGTAAAAGGTTCAGAAGATAAAGAAGAAACATTACGAGGCACAATCAATCCGGACAGGGTAATTGAAGTCAGAAAAAGTGTCCCAATCTTTGAAAGCCGTGTCCCAGAGTTATATTAAATATACAAATAAAGAGGTTATGTCAATGGAATTTTCGAATCGCCTAAAGGAGTTGCCCGTTCAATTTTTTGCAACTCTCGTAGAAAAAGTGACAAAAGCATACGCAGAAGGTCGCGATGTCATTAATTTGGGGCAAGGGAACCCGGATCAACCAACTCCACCCAATATTGTGCAAGCTTTGCAAGAAGCTGCCGCAGACCCAAATTCACATAAATACTCGCCGTTTCGTGGCACAGCGGAATTGAAACGAGCAGCAGCCGATTTCTATAAGCGGGAATACAATGTCGATTTAGACCCGGAAGCGGAAGTAGCTGTTTTATTTGGGACGAAGATTGGCTTAGTCGAACTACCCCTCGCCTTAATGAACGAAGGCGACATGCTGTTACTGCCAGATCCAGGCTACCCGGACTATCTATCTGGCGTCAAGCTTGCGAATGTTCGGCATGAAGTAATGCCATTACTTCGAGAAAATGCATTCTTACCAGACTATGACAAGCTCACGCCGAAACAATTAGAAGAAGCGAAATTACTTTACTTAAATTATCCGAATAATCCTACAGGAGCCATCGCTTCCAAAGAATTTTTCGAAGAGACGGCACAGTTAGGCAAGGAGCACGGTATCGGTATCGTCCATGATATTGCTTACGGTGCAATAGGCTTTGACGGGAAAAAACCGGTTAGTTTCCTCGAGGTAGAGGGCGCTAAAGATATCGGGATCGAGCTTTATACCTTATCGAAAACATACAATATGGCCGGTTGGCGAGTAGGCTTTGCTGTTGGCAACGCGAAAATGATTGAAGCGATCAATCTCCTGCAAGATCATTTATTCGTTAGTCTGTTCCCCGCAGTCCAACATGCGGCGGCTGTTGCCTTAACTGCAGAGCAATCAAGTGTGGAGGAATTAGTCGAGCTGTATGAAGGGCGCAGGAATGCATTAATCGCGGCATGTAAACGGATTGGTTGGGAAGTTGAAGCTCCTAGTGGCTCGTTCTTTGCATGGCTGCCGGTTCCGAGTGGGTATACAAGTGAGCAATTTGCTGATTTGCTACTGGAAAAGGCTGATGTTGCTGTCGCCGCCGGAAATGGCTTCGGGACGTACGGGGAAGGTTATATCCGGATCGGTTTACTAGTTGATGAAGCCCGTCTTGAAGAAGCAGTCGAACGGATTGAAAAACTTAAACTTTTCTCTTAGTCTGAAAGATTACTAAAATAAGAGTTGACGACACGTAACTTTTGCTGTAGTCTATATCAATATAATTAAATAGTTTTATCTCTTATCAAGAGTAGCTGAGGGACTGGCCCGATGAAGCTCGGCAACCTTTTTATGTCAACCATAAAAGAGGTGCTAATTCCAGCAAAACGTGATGTTTTGAAAGATAAGAGAGGACCTCTGAATACATACAAAGCCTCTCTTTCTTTAGAAAAGAGAGGCTATTTTTATTGTATAAGGAACTATAAAGTAAAAGTGTTGTGATAACTTAGGTGTCCAGGGCCAGCCACGTCCGCTCTGCGCCCAGCAACTAGCAGATCTTTTAGTGGGACGAGCAGTGCGCAGTCCCAAACTTCACACTCCTCCAATCGATAAGTCAACATCGGCTCTCTACGTTCGCCGTGTTTCCTTTATCTCATTCCGGAGTGCTCCAGTTTGTACGTTGCTACGACGCACAGGATGTGCTAGTGCAGGTGTTGCGACAGGACGTCGCGTTTTTAACCTGCAAGGGCGCTTCCGCCTTTGTTTATACCAACTATTTCTTGATCTAAAGACGATTGGAAGGGAAAGGTAGATAGATGATCAAATTAGAGAACATCACGAAGGTATTCCCATCTAAAAATGGGAATGTTACAGCGGTAAACAATGTTAACCTTCATGTAAAAAAAGGTGAAATCCACGGTGTCATTGGCTACAGTGGTGCTGGTAAAAGTACCTTGATCCGGCTCGTCAATTTACTAGAAAAGCCGAACAGTGGAACGGTAACAATCAATGGCACAGAGTTAACAGCCCTATCAAATGAAAATTTGCGGAAAATGAGACAGAAGATCGGAATGATTTTCCAGCATTTCAATCTCATGAAGACTGCAACCGTTTATGAGAACGTAGCAACACCACTAAGACTTCTAGGCCTTAACAAAACAGAAGTGAAGAAACGTGTCGAAAAGTATTTGAAAATTGTTGATTTAGGAGACAGAGAGGACAGCTATCCTTCTCAATTATCTGGTGGACAGAAGCAGCGTGTCGCCATTGCACGCGCATTATCACAGGAACCAGAAATCCTGCTGAGCGACGAGGCGACAAGTGCCCTTGACCCCGAAACAACTAATTCAATTCTTGATTTACTCCTTAAGATTAACAAAGAACTTGGGATAACCATCTTACTCATTACCCACGAAATGAGTGTTATTCAGAAGATTTGTGACGACGTGTCGGTTCTTGAAAATGGAGAAATCGTTGAACAGCGCTCCAGTATCGAATTGTTCACCGATCCCCGTCATAAGACGACAAAGAAGTTTTTAGATACGATTTCCCAGCGTAAATTATCCGCATCACTCATCAACCAATTGAAACTAAATGGTACGGTGACAAGCCTGACCTTTATTGGAGAGAGTGCCGGGGAGCCTTTACTTGCACAAGTGATTGAGAAGTTTAAAGTGAAGCCGAATATTTTAACGGCGAATATTATGGAATTGAAAAACGGAATCGTCGGAAATCTGATCATTCATCTTGTTGGTGAACAGGAACAAATCAATGCCTCCTTAACGTTCTTAAACGATCAAGGGGTCGTAACAGAAGAAGTGGAGGGTGAATAAATAAAATGGAAAACTTTATCGAACAATGGCTGCCTATTATTGGCCAAGCTATCATTGAAACGTTTCAAATGGTCATCATTTCCTTATTTTTTGCGATTTTGATTGGGGTGCCTTTAGGCATACTTGTTGTACTGACACGCCCGGGACAATCATTGGAAAATAAATTCGTCTATCAATTATTGAATCTCGTTATAAACATAGTCCGCTCGATTCCGTTTATTATTCTATTATTCTTTATTCTGCCATTTACGAAATTCTTGGTCGGCACAACGATTGGCGTGCAAGGTGTTATCGTTCCACTCGTTATTTACACCGCACCATATCTTGCACGCTTACTGGAAAGTTCTCTACTCGAAGTGGATAGCGGAATTATTGAAGCATATAAAGCAATGGGGATTAAAACACATAAAATCATCTGGAGTGTCATGCTTCGAGAAGCACGCCCATCCATCGTTTTAGGCTTAACAATTGTTACAATCAGCTTGATCGGTGCGACCGCAATGGCCGGTCTAGTCGGTGCAGGGGGACTCGGAGATCTTGCGTATCGTTTCGGACACTTACGTTATGAAGTAGATGTCATGTATGCAACGGTCTTTATCTTAATCATCCTCGTCCAAGGAATCCAGTCCCTTGGTAACCGGATCGCTGCACGTTTGAAAAAGGATTAAACGGAAGAAAGCCAACTTTAGGAGGTAGAAGTCTTGACGACTACAAAGCCGAAAGATGCATTCATTACGAACCTAGAAACAACGGAGACTTTTCCTTTTCGTGTAGAAGAATTAGAGGCAAAAGCGAAAGAAAAAATGTCGAAAAATGCATTTGGATACACCCGCTCAGGAGGCGGAGGGGAGGAGACGTTGCGGAAAAACACCGCTTCATTCGAGAAATATTCTATTCTGCCCCAATATTTAAATGATGTCTCCAACGTGGATACAAGTATTGAGCTATTTGGTCATACGTACCCCCACCCATTTTTGCTCGCTCCGATCGGAATGCTGAAAACTACGCATGAAGAAGCGGAACTTGCGGTTGCAAAAGCAGCTGCGAAATTGGATGTACCTTATATACAAAGCACGGTTTCCAGTTACGCAATCGAGGAAGTGGCAGAGGTTTCAGAAGGTAGTCCAAAATGGTTCCAGTTGTACTGGTCCAATAACGAAAATATTTCCTTTAATATGGTAAAGCGTGCAGAAGAAACAGGCTATCAAGCAATCGTCCTTACTATCGATACAACAATGTTCGGCTGGCGCGAGGAGGACATGACGAACCGATTCTCACCGCTGAAAGCAGGCTACGGAAAAGCGAATTATATTACAGATAGTGCCTTTCTATCCACATTAAAGCAGGACGACGAGGCATCTGTCGTAGAAGAAATTTTGCAAAACATTTACCATCCGAAGTTAAGCTGGAAGCATGTTGCTGAACTGAAGAAACGCACATCTCTCCCGGTTTTATTAAAAGGAATCCTACATCCGACAGATGCAAGACTCGCGATTGAAAACGGGGTCGATGGCATTATCGTTTCCAACCATGGCGGTCGGCAGTTAGATGGTGTCATCTCTAGCATTGACGCGCTCCCAGCAGTTGTAGAAGAGGTTGGAGGGGAAGTCCCGATTTTAATCGATAGTGGCATTCGCCGCGGAGCAGATGTCGTTAAAGCACTTGCGCTAGGTGCCGACGCGGTTTTACTCGGCAGACCTTACGCATATGGGCTAGCCCTCGCTGGACAAGCCGGTGTTGAAAAAGTACTCACAAACTTTATGCAGCAGACAAGATCCTCCCTTGCGCTTGCCGGAGCGTCGAGTGTCAAGGCAGCGCGAAATATTCATATTTTGAAATATTAAGCGAAGTAGGCGAAAAAAGGAGCACGTTAGATGGCAACAGCAATTGTAAAAGGAGCACCAGGCCATTACCGGACCGGTTCCGGTGTTTTAAAAGAATTACCGACGCATCTGGCAGATTTAGGTGTAAAAAATATTCATATTGTAAGTGGCAGAAAGGCATGGCAAGCGACATCACCCTATCTTCCGGAAGAATTGGATCACCAAGCATTAACATTCGTCGATGGTCCTTGCACATTAGAAACGAGCGAACAATTAGCAGCAATGTGCGAAAAAGAAAAAGCGGATGCTGTCATCGGTATCGGCGGAGGGACTGCACTCGATATTGCAAAAGCAGCAGCCGTCCAAGCTGGAATCAAGTCGGTTCTAATACCGACAATCGCAGCGACCTGTGCCGCCTGGACACCGCTTAGCGTATTCTATGAAGCGGACGGAACTCATTCCCACTATACCGAGTTCCCGGTAGCGAACACGCTCGTCCTGATTGAACCAGCAATCATTGCAGCTTCACCGATTCGATTTTTGAAGGCTGGGATCGGTGACACTTTGGCAAAATACTATGAAGCAGACGCGTTAGTTCGCAGTTTTTACAAGAATCAAGAATTCCCAGTTTGGTTGCAAGTTTCCCAGTTCGCTGCAAGAGCATGCCGCGATATTTTATTAAAAGACGGAAAAGCTGCACTTGAATCGGTTTCGAAGCAAGAAGTTACCGACGCACTTGTCCGCGTCATCGAAACGATTATTATGACAGGCGGCATGGTCGGTGGCTTCGGTGAAAAAGCGGGCAGGATTGCCGGGGCCCACTCGGTTCATAACGGTTTAACGGAGGCACCTAGTGTCAAAGATTTCTTGCACGGATCGATTGTTGCTTACGGTACGTTAGTCCAACTTGCGATAGAAGGAAAAGAGGAAGAACTCGACAAACTGCTGCAGTTTTATAAAGAATGGGAACTTCCAACATCATTAAAAGATTTATCCGTAGATGTAAAGGACACGGAATTACTAGGAAGGATCATTAAAAAGATTTTACTTCCACAAGAATCAATCCATTTAATGGAAGAAAAAGTGACAGAAGACATGTTAGAAAAAGCAATCTTCTATGTCGAAAATAAAATATGAAAGAATGAGGGGAAATAAATGAAAAAGACATTATTAACAGCAATACTTGCAAGTGTATTAATTCTATTCGCTGCTTGTGGCGGCGGCTCGGATGAAGGGGAAGGACTATTAGAAGACGGCAAACTCGTCGTTGGAGTAACAGCAGGACCACATGAAGAAGTTTTAGAAAAAGTAAAAGAGCTTGCCGAAGAGGAAGACTTGACGATTGAAATTGTATCATTCAGTGATTATGTAATGCCGAACGTGAGTCTATCGGAAGGAGAACTCGATATCAATAGTTTCCAAACGGAGCCATTTTTTGATCATATGAATGAAGAACGTGGCCTGGATTTAGTAAAAGTTGCCGATACGATTACTTTCCCAATGGGAATTTATTCTGAGAAAGTTACAGATATAGCTGATTTAGAAGACGGTGCAAGTATTGGTCTTCCAAGTGACCCGACAAATAGTGGACGTGCATTATTATTATTTGAACAAGCTGGCTTAATCACGCTAGAAGAAGGACTTGGCGTAAACGCTACTGTCAATGATATCGCAGAAAATGAACATAACTATGAATTTATTGAGCTCGATTCTGCACAAATTCCGCGTCAGCTTGGTGAAGTGGATATCGCAGCAATCAACTCGAACTTTGCAATGGAAGCAGGACTTGTACCTGGAGAAGACTCGATTTTCATTGAACAAGATTCCACTTTTGTTAACTTGATTGCGGTACGCAAAGAAAACGAAGACGATCCAGCCGTTCAACAGTTCATCGATATTTATCAATCGGATGAAGTGGAGCAATTTGTTGAAGAAACGTATGGGGGATCGATTGTTGTAGGATGGTAAAAATATTTGACGAATGGGACAGCAAGTTACATTCTGCTGTCCCGAACTTTTTTAACAAAATGTTCAAAACTTCACAATGGGATTGATTATTCAAGTTATTATATAGTAGCTGCAGACATCTAGTTAATTTGATAGTTTACATTAGAGAAAAGCAACAGGACAACTTGAAAAATTTGATAGGTATATACAATATGTTAAACTATAGAGTGGGCTTGCTGTATCGATCAGCTATTTTTATAGCGAGCGAACCACCGGGGATAATTTATTAATTGGTGTTGCTATGGTATAATTACCAGAGTGTAAATTCGCTTTACAATGAGATACTAAAGATAAGGATGAAGCTTTAGTGGAGAAGAAAAGAATTATATTTTTTATCTATCAAATGGGTGCAGGAGGGGCTGCACGTACATTATTAAATATATTGAATAACATCGATCAGTCGAAGTTTACCCCAATACTTGTAACATTAAACTATAATGGGAATTATGAGAAGTATTTAAACTCAGATATTAAATTTATTAAGTTAGATACGAAACAGTTACGTTCAGCGATATTCCCGTTAGCAAAAGTAATCAGACGGGAAAAAGCAGATATTGTATTTAGCACGATTCCGAATTATAATACAGTCGCGATTCTTGGCAGGCTTTTTTCTTTTACACGGGCAAAAAATATAGTAAGAGAAGCTGCCTACTTGGGTGGCTCGCGCAAAGCGGATCTAAAATTAAGATTATATGGTCTATTATACACATTTTCCAGCCGTGTAATTGCGTTATCACAAGGTGTGAGAAATAATATTATTTCCCGATACAAGGTAGATAAAAATAAAATTGAAGTAATTTATAATCCAGTTGATGTACAAAAAATCAAAACAGGTATCGAAAAGGGAAAATTAAAAGAAGAACATAAAGCCCTATTTAATGGAAGCGAAAAGATAATCATTACAGCTGGAAGACTTGTTGATGACAAGGATCAGCAGACACTAATCAAAGCCTTTGCTAAGATACGTGATAAAATGAACGTAAGGCTGATTATCTTGGGTGAAGGGGAACGGGAAACCGAATTAAAAGAACTTGCAAGCAGGCTTAATTTACAGGATGTCATCCATTTCCTAGGATTTCAGGAAAACCCTTATATTTATTTTTCACAGGCGGATGTATTTTGCCTAACTTCAAAGCGAGAAGGATTTGGCCATGTACTTGCAGAAGCACTGGCAGCAGGAGTACCGGTCGTTTCAACAAAAGCAGAACCAGGTGCCGTTGAGGTTTTAGATAAAGGTAAATTTGGCCTGTTGTGTGAGATCGGTAATGAACAGGATGTAGCAGACAAAATAATACAAGCATTAGCATGGACAGATGCAGAAAGAAATACTGTCATTGAACAAGGCTTGGAACGCGTGAAGACTTTTCATGCGAAAACGATAGTAAGACAATACGAAAAAATGTTTTTGGAAACATTAGATTGAAGGAAAGAGAAAATACGAGGAGTTGAAGGAGTATGACTGCTCCAAAGCGTGTAGCGCACCTGACAACTGTACATCATCCTACAGATCCGAGGATTTATCATAAAGAATGCAAATCACTGAAGAAAGCAGGATTTGATGTTTCGCTGATTGCACAATCGAATGAAAACGACGATATACAAGATAAGCCAATCAGACATATCCCGTTAAAGAAATATAATAACCGTCTTAAGCGAATGACTTTAGGGGTTTATGATGCTTATAAAAAAGCAAAATATTTAAACGCGGATGTGTACCACTTTCATGACCCAGAGCTCTTGCCTGTCGGTTGGCTTTTAAAACGAAAAGATAATGTCGTTATTTACGATATTCATGAAGATTATCGTACAAGTATTTTGCAAAAAGATTATGCAAGCATGCCAGTGAAAAAGCTCCTTGCCAGCTTTTATAAATGGACGGAGCGTTTTTTTGCCAGGGATGCAGCCTTGTGTTTGGCGGAAAAGTACTATAAAGATATCTATCCAGCCGGAGTATGCATTTTAAATTACCCAACAATAAATGATCCATTTTTAAACAATAAACGAGAAGGCCAGGTAGAATATAAACTATTGTATACAGGAAACGTAACTTTCGAAAGAGGAGCCATGGAGCATGCTAGAATTCCGCAGCTTGATCAAGACATCGAAGTACATGTGGTAGGGAAATGTCCGAGCAGCATTGCAGAGAAGATGTATCAGGTAGCAGGGGACAACAAAGATAGACTATTCATAGAAGGAATCGATCAATTTATCGAAAAAGAAGTAATCGAGGCTCGCTATTTGAATACGAATTGGCTTGCAGGAATTGCACTGTTCCCGCCAACAGAGCATTATATGAAAAAAGAACTGACAAAGTTCTTTGAATATATGAACGCTGGACTGCCAATTATTTGTTCCGATTTTCCAGTTTGGAAAGAATTCATGGAAATGTATGAATGTGGTATTGCTGTGAACCCTTATGATGATGAAGCAATCAAAGATGCTATCTTATATCTGAAAGATAACCCAGAGGAAGCAAGACGAATGGGGGAAAATGGTAAGCGAGCAGTACAAGAAGAATTGAATTGGGGAACAGAAGAAAAGAAATTAATTGCTTGGTATAACAAACTGTTAGGACAAGCCACAAGGAAGCAAGAAGGAATCGATGTATAAATGAAACAACAACCACTAATATCGGTAATTACACCTGCGTATAATTCAGAACGCTTTATAGGAGAAACGATTTCCTCTGTATTAGAGCAGACATATACGAACTGGGAAATGATTATCGTTGATGATTGTTCTACGGATCATACGAGAGAAATTGTTAAAGAATATCAAAGCAATGACCCACGAATTAAGCTCTTAACACTCGAAAAGAATAGTGGATCAGCTATCGCTCGAAATAAAGCGATGGATGAAGCAACCGGCCAGTACATTGCATTTCTTGACAGTGATGACCGCTGGCTTCCTGAAAAGTTAGAGAAACAACTACAATTTATGCAAGAAAAGGATATTGCTTTTTCCTTTACTACCTATGTCCGCATGCAAGAAGATGGAACGAGAACGAAGGCAATCAGTAACACTCCCGAATCAGTGAATTATGATGATTTAATGAAGCGTTGTGTTATTGGATGTCTGACAGTAATGCTCGATATGGATAAAATAGGTGATATGAGAATGGTTAATATCCGGACAAGACAAGATTATGTATTCTGGCTGCATATTACAAAAAGAGGCTTCTTAGCATATGGACTGCCAGAAGTTCTCGCTGAATATCGGCTTGTCGGTAATTCAATTTCCAGTAATAAATGGAAAGCTGCAAAACGAAATTGGTATGTATTCCGAGAAATTGAAAAGCAGAGCTTACCAAAAAGCATTTGGTACTTTGCTCATTACATTGTAAGGTCTATTAGAGACTTGATTAAGTGGAAAACGAAGCGATAATGTTCTTGAAGAAAGCTTCGTTTGAATAGTAGGCGGTGTCAAAATTAATGAAGAAATATATACAAGAAATGCTGAAGAGAAAAGATTTGCTTTACTATTTAGTAAAGTCAGGTCTAAAAGCAGAACACAGGAATAGTTATTTAGGCTATTTCTGGTGGCTCCTTGATCCATTATTGAATGTGCTAGTTTATTACTTTTTGGTAGTAATTGTTTTAAACCGTGGTGGGGAAGACTATCCACTATTCCTAGTCGTTGGATTAGTTGTCTGGCGTTGGATTAGTACAACGATTAACTCATCGTCCAGATCTATTTTAAGATATAGTTCAATTGTGAATCAAGTTGCCTTGCCGAAAGCTATATTTCCTATATCGTTTACATTGACCCAGTTATTTAACTTTATGTTTGGCCTTGTCGTGATTGCGCTATTTCTTGCCGTCTATGGTGTCAAGCCAACATGGTTCATGCTATATTTACCGGTGCTGATCGTACTGCAATTGGTTGTTCATATTGCACTTGGACTTGTTCTTGGTTATATTACGATTTTTGTACGAGATATTGAGAATTTGATGACGTATATCACAAGAATATTTTTCTACGCATCACCAATTATTTGGGAAGGGGCACGATTACTCCGCAGCGAAAAGGTTCCCGATTGGCTAATTCCACTCGTCGAATATAACCCGGTAGCCATTCTTGTCACAAGCTACCGAGATATTTTAATTTACCACCAGCAGCCGAACTGGATTGGGCTTGGCGGGTTGTTTGTCATAGCAACGATTGTTGTGATCTACATGATGAATTACTACAGTAAAAATGAACATAAGATTATCAAAGCATTATAACGTCAGGAGATAAATGAGGGAAAAGCATGCAAGAACAAACGAAAGACCAAAGAGAAGAAATAATCAAGTCGAAGGATATCGGTGTTTATTTCGATAATCAATCGTATAAAGATGATATTAAATCGCGTGTCTTTAGCATGTTCAAAAAGAAAGAAAAGAAGGAAAAAGAAAAAGTCTGGCCATTAAAGGATATTGACTTTACAGGCTATCAAGGGGAAATCCTTGGAATTATCGGTTCAAACGGTGCAGGTAAAACGACGCTGAGTAAAATAATTGCTGGAATCCTCGCGCAAGATAAAGGAACAATGCATGTGAACGGAAAAGTAACAGCATTGTTCTCTTTTGGCATGGGGTTTAATAAAGAATTAACAGGATTAGAAAATATTTACTTAAACGGTATGATGCTCGGCATTGATAAGAGTGTCATAGACCGTTACATGGCTGATATCGAGGAGTTTGCAGATATTGGAGCATTTATCAATCAACCAATGAAGTACTATTCAAGTGGAATGCGTGCAAGACTAGGTTTTAGTGTTGCAGCACACTTAGAACCAGAAGTTCTCATTTTAGACGAAGCGCTGAATACGGGTGATGCCCGCTTTAGCAGGAAAGCTGCACAAAAGATGAAAGAACTTGTAAAACAAGCGAAAATGGTTATCATTGTCACACACAGCCTAAGATATGCAGAGCGGAACTGTGATCGCCTGATGTGGATTCATAATGGAGTTGTGCGAGAAATTGGTGACCCGAAAGAAGTTGTTGCAAGCTACCGGGCAACTGTCCCAGCGCCAGTGAGAAGGAAGCGCAGTTTGAATCTGAAGAAAACAGAGGCAGATGTTAGGGATAAAACAATCGTCCGTGCCAAAAATGTTGGACTTTCTTTTGAATTAAATACAGGAGAGTTTTGGGCCCTACGAAATCTGGATTTCGAAATCAAAGAAGGCGAAGTTGTTGGGATCATCGGTCATAATGGAGCAGGGAAATCTACCCTATGTAAAGTATTAACGAATATTTTAAAACCAGATGAAGGTGATATTGAGATTAACGGAGAGACGTCTTCCCTCCTCGGTTATGGAACTGGCTTTAATGCCCAGCTCACAGGGCGAGATAATGTTTTCCTCAATGCTATGCTTCTCGGTATCCCACGGAAGAGAATACAGGATAAATTTGATGAAATTGTAGAATTCTCGGGTATCGGAAAAGCGATTGATAAGCCAGTTAAACAATATTCAGCAGGTATGAAATCCCGTTTAGGCTTTAGCATTGCAGCAACATTAAAACCGGATATATTTATTGTTGATGAGGCTCTCTCAACGGGAGATATTGCCTTCCAGCAAAAAGCGAGTGAACGAATCCAAGAAATGATGTCTCATGCAAAAGCCGTTATCATCGTTTCCCATAGTATGAACTTTGTAGAAAAGGTATGTACGAGAGGGATCTGGATGGAGCGAGGCCAGATTCGTTTTGATGGGACAGCGGAAGAAGCTGTCGCTGCATATCGGGAATCACTTGGAGTTGGCAAGGAGACGAATAAGAAAGTTGTCGTCCGCAGAAATAAAAAGCGAAAACAAAGGCAACAAACCAATGCGAACAAATAAAGCGATCGGCTTGGTGATGAACAAATGAAACAAACGATAAAAAAAATATTCTTTGGCCCAGTAGATTGGTTTATATACTCCGTACTAAGTGAAACGCAAAGAAAAAATTTGACGGATAAGTTTTCAGCTGAACAAAAGCAAAAGATAAAAAAGGCTCTATTCGGTAAGAAACAGGCCCAAAGAAAAAAACTGAAACAAATTAAATACCAACTATATAATTTAGGATTTACAGATAGAGCGTACGCTGATTTGGTACATTACTATCAGACGATAGATGATCCCCAGCTCAAACGGCTTGCCGCATGGGAATTAACATTATGGCATGCGAATCAAAACACAGAAGCAGGTTCTAAGCATGCGCTGGATTATATAGAGGCAGCAAGAGATAATGAAAAAGATATCCACCAGTTGCGAAGAATAGCAATATTGGAAGCGGAATGCTTGGAAGCAACTGGGCGTATCGAGCAAGGAAAGCAAGTCATTCAGGAAATGCTTGCGCTCCAAAAACATGCAGATCTCTACCTTGCTGCTGCTAACATGGAAGAGAAAATAGAAGAACGGCTCAAGTGGATCAATAAAGCAATGAATACCTATGGGCTTCAATCAATCTATTTTTCCGCTAACGGTAAGCAACCAGAATATGATGATTTAGAAACAAAAGCAATGGATAGACAGATTACGGATGGCCCTAAGGTATCTGTTATCCTTCCTGCATTTAAGGCGGAGGAGGGAGTACGTGTTGCAATAGAATCGATCCTTTCACAAACATGGCAGAATATCGAGTTATTAGCTGTTGATGATTGTAGTCCAGATCGTACAGCTGCTGTTATTCAAGAATATGCGGCTAAAGATGAGCGAGTAAAATTGTTAACGACTCCTGAAAACAGTGGGCCATATATTGCGAGAAATATTGCACTACAGCACGCCACAGGAGAATATATCACAATTAATGATGCGGATGACTGGTCACACAGAGAAAAGATAGAACGGCAAGTAACGCATTTAATGGAGAATCAACATGTCATTGCAAATACTTCGGAACATGCCAGACTAACGGAGGATTTGAAATTATATCGCCGTGGTACACCTGGTAAATATATTTTCCCAAATATGTCTTCCATTATGTTCCGACGTAAACAAGTAGTAGAGAAAATTGGTCATTGGGATAGTGTTCGCTTTGCTGCAGATGGTGAGTTTAAGCGTCGTCTCCTCCAAGCATTTGGTAGGCAGAGTTATGTCGATTTACAGACAGGACCACTATCACTCCCAAGGCAATCTGTTACATCGTTAACTGCAAGTTCGGCTTTTGGCTATAACGGCTTTTTTATGGGAGTGCGCAGAGAATATGTGGAAGCGATGGAGGCTTTCCATCAGCAAGCTGAATCACTTTATTACGACTATCCAATGATGGAAAGACCATTCCAAGTGCCTGAACCGATGTGGCCGAACCGACTAGAGAAGCAAAATGGGTTTAGGCAGTTAGATCTTGTAATTGCTAGTGACTTTAGAGATCCAGATGAGCACTTACTCTCTCTACTCGATCAAGCTTTACAATCGAAGAAAACAATTGGAATTGTGCAATTGAATAAATATATGATAGAGGCGACGAACCTAACAGAAGAAATCAGGAATTTAATTAACGAATCAAAGGTCTCCTTCCTTGTTTATGGAGAGAAGATCAAGACAGATAAACTATTTATAATGGATGCAGCAGTGCTCAAAGATAAACAGCATTATGTTCCAGAAGTGAACGCAACGAAGACGTTTGTTATTTTAACCGCAACGGAAACAAAGGGAAATATCGAAGTGTACAAAGAAAATCTTACAACCTATTTCCAATCGGAAGCTACTTGGCATGCAGTGGATTCTGAAGTGGAAAAAGCTTGTGTTGCACAAGCGGAAACTCCTAAACTCAACCAAGTGTTTCACGAAAGATGGGTTAATGATGAATAAGAACACGAACAACGAAGAGCTGAAAACATACCGAGAAATAATAGATGCGGATATCCTAAGGAAGCAGCAGGAATTAAAGAAGCTTGGAGAAGAGTATGCTCAAGTTGAGCAGGAATTTAGAAAGGCGAAATACCTCACAGACAGCTTGAAAAGGACAAAGCGAAATATAATCTCATTCACCCGTTCTATTCCTGCTTACTTACTAGGTAGAAGAAACTTGAAGCAGCTTTACAGCAAATCTTATAAACTAAAAGATGCTAGCAATAGATTAAAGAAGTATAAAAGCTACTTATACAATTATGGCTTTGAAGAAAAGGTGCTTGCCGATCTTCAAAGCTTATTTCACGAAACATCAAATCGCTACTTACGGAAAGCTGTCGCTTGGGAGCTTTCTTTATGGTATGCAAATAAGTTAAATAAAGAAACAGCAACACTAACCCTTCATTATTTGGAAATAGCGCTAGAGCGAGAGACAAGAAAGGAAGTTATAAGAAAAGGTACCATCCTGCAAGCAGAAGCACTTGATTTATTAGGAAATAAAGCGGACGGTAAAAAGTTAATCCAGCAAATATTAAGAAAGCAAAAACATCCCGATCTTTATCTCGCTTTAGCTAATCTAGAAGACGAAATACAAGCAAGAATTAAGGCATCAAATGAAGCATTGAAAATGTATAAACTAGCCCCAATTGAATTAGCCCCTGAAACAGATTTATCGTTATATGAAAGATTAACGACGCAACAGTTGGAGCAAACAGATAGGAATAGACCGAAAGTAACCGTCATTATTCCTGCCTTTAATGCAGAGGCAGCTATCCATATTGCGATCGAATCATTGCTAAAACAAACCTATCGCAATTTGGAAATAATTGCGGTGGATGATTGCAGTACAGATCAGACCGCTCGTGTGCTAAAAGAATATACTGAACAAGATTCCCGGGTCCAATTTTTATCCGCGAGAGAAAATGGGGGTCCATACATTGCTAGAAACCTCGCCTTACAACAAGCAAGTGGAGAACTAGTAACAATTAATGATGCAGATGATTGGTCCCATCCAGAAAAGATTGCCGTACAGGTAGAAGACTTTCTGAAGAATCCGGACCGAATTGCAAATACGAGTGAGCACGCAAGGGTAACGGAGGAATTAAAGTTCTATCGGCGTGGAATGCCTGGTCAGTATATTTTTTCCAATATGTCATCCCTTATGTTTAAGAAAGATCCTGTGCTTAATAATGCCGGCTATTGGGACAGTCTACGTTTTGCGGCGGATAGTGAATTTAAAAAGCGTTTAATAAAGATTTTTGGGACTGATAAAGTGATTGACTTACAGACAGGCCCTTTATCATTCCCAATGCAGTCAGCAAATTCTCTTACAGGAAGTTCTGCATTCGGGTATAACGGCCATCTGAAAGGAATAAGAAAGGAATATGCAGAGAGTCAGCACTGGTTCCATAACCATGCAGCATCTTTGTATATACCATACCCTCAAACAGAACGGCCCTTCCCTGTACCAGAACCAATGTGGCCGCAACGTGAGATAGATATAAATGGCGAACGTCAAGTTGATTTTGTTATTGTATGTGATTTCCGTGAAGAAATTGAAGCGCATCTGGGACGCTTTCTCCAGCAAATGAAGGAGCGGGATAAGCGAGTAGGTCTTGTGCAAATGGGAGTATATGACCTAAAAGCAAAGCAACAAATCCATCCATCCGTCCGAGAATATATCGATGGAAATAACATTCAAATGCTCGTCTACGGGGAATCTATCAACTGCGATATTCTTCTTGTGAATCACCCAGGGATTTTCAGCGAGGAGCAGAAATATATTCCTGAAGTGACAGCAAAGGTAATTCATGTAATTGTAACACAAGCGCCAAGGGATGCTAAAGTTAAATATAGATTGCGTCCTTGTGCACGAAAAATTGAAAGTTATGGGAAGACAACGAGTACATGGTATCCATTAAATAATAAAGTAAGAGAAAATCTATTAGAAAATCATTTGAGAGAATTACGATCCATCCGCTTATCAAAGGAAAATTGGTTTGAAGATGATATAACGGAGACAACCATCGCAAATTATATCGACGACTGGCAAACGGAACAGAATCAATATAAGCTAGGGAACCGAGGGGATTACGATGACGAATGAGCAGGATAAAGAAACAACGCACACACCGGTAAAGGATGAGCATATTTCCCCTGTGACAAAGGAGTTCATTGAAGAGCTAATAAAGCGAGAAGCTGAAGCGGACAAGCTCGAAGCAGAAACTCGAGGCTGTGAAAAGAAAATCAAACAGATGAAAAATAGTAACTCCTGGAGGAAAACAAGGAAGGCAAGAAAGTTCATCTCTGGCAAAGCGGAAAGAGAAGCATATATAAAGGAACTTGAACTCCAAACTGCAATGCTTGAAACCGAGTTGCATCAAATCAAAGAGAAACTGAGAAATATGGAGTTCAGCAATCAAAAAATAGATTACCAAACTATCTGGCGTATGGCTCAGGAAAAGAAACAGGATGGATCTTTAATCGAACATCTTGATAAGATGATTGCAGCGAAAGAGTTACGGGATATGAATCACCAACAATTTTTACAAGCTGCGGCAAGATTATTTATAAATGAAAATCCGATTTATAAAAAAACAGTATATGAAAAAATTTTAACAGGTCTGAATCAAGAAGATATACCTGAATTCATGGTGCGGGCTGCTTTATCAGATGAGCAGGTTTCTTTACATCAAGCTGCTTCCTTTCGGGGGAGTTTAACAGCAAGAATGCGGAAATTACAGCTTACAGGTTCACTTCCTGAAATGGTCCTTGACGATAAAAAGATTGCCTACCAGTTCATGGACATGTTACACATCAGCTCACCAAGAATAGATGAAAAAGAATATAAGCTAAGTGAAATAGAAGAGCGGGAAAATATAGTCATTAAACCGGTTGACGGAGCTGGAGCAAGGGGAGTATACCTTGTCTATCGAAATGATGATATAATTGATGTACGAGAAGCAAAGTCCGTGCCAAACTTCACTGTGCTGCGTCGAAATATGGAAAGGGATCTGGAAGCAGGTAGAGTGGATAGAGATGCTTGGCTAGTGGAAGAACTAATTACAGAAGATGCCAAAGCACATACACCTGCTCGAGATGTTAAATTCTATTGCTTCTATGGAAAAGTAGGGATTGTTTTAGAAATCGTCCGTTATCCAGAATTGAAGTATTGTTGGTGGACGGCAACCGGCGAGCGAGTGTCTACCGGGAAATACGAATACAGCAGCTTCGAAGGAAAAGGGGTTACCGAAGAGGAAATAAAGATGGCAGAAGAAATCAGCCGGGAAATACCCGCGCCATTTATTCGAATTGATTTCCTAAGAGGCGAAGAGAACTTGGTCTTTGGAGAATTGACGCCAAAGCCGGGGAATTATGATGAATTTGACACCCCGACAGACAAATGGCTTGGTGACTTCTACTTAGAAGCAGAAGCCCGTTTGGAACAGGATTTACTAAGTGGAAAAGAGTTCCACTATTATAAGCAACTACTCAAAAATATCAATGAATAACAGGAACGTGTTCTTATATACTAGGAGGAGAACCGATGGAAGAGAATCATGCAGAATGGCTTTCACACTTGTCCAGCGATATTGTAGCAGACGCGCATGGCAACTTATTGGATGCATATGTTATAGCGCTTGAGGGCTGGAGGAGAGGACTTACACTTAGATGGCATGTGAAGGACTCGGAGAAATTTAAAGATATGGCAACCTGGTTTGTGGAACGGCCGGGACAGCTTTTTTCTTTAAGTTCAAAGGAAAGAACACATTATTTTTTCCGGACTCGAGGGGATAAAGTGTCTAATGAAGCTGTTATGATTGGGAAAGATAAGGAACGGACAAAGCAAGTGCTAAGAACGGCAAGTATAAGTACTCCTGAAGGTGAAAAGTTTTTAGAGCATGATTCTGATGAAGTGATTAGAGAATATGTGAAATCTATAGGATACCCAGTAGCGATTAAACCTTTCGATGGAAGTTTTGGTAATGGTGTTATTACAAACATAACTGAGGATGGAAAGTTAAATGATGCAATTTCCTATGTCAGGAATGAGTTGGGATACAAAGAAGTTCTTGTTGAAAGGCATGTATTTGGAAAAGAGTTTCGAATTTACGTCGTTGGTGATGAAGCTGTAGGGGCTATCAATAGAATTCCTCCAAACGTGTTAGGCGATGGAAAAAGTACTATTGCAGAACTCATTCAAAAGAAAAATAGCGAAAGAGCTAAGAATCCTCGTTTAGTGAGTTGTCCTATTCAAGTTAATGAGGAAATCAAAAGGTTTTTATCCTATAGTGGGTTAGATTTAGATTTTATCCCTGTCAAAGATCAGTTACTATATTTGAGTGAAAAAAGTAATGTATCTTTGGGTGGTGATCCTATCGACATTTTAGATGAATTACCTGAAAAAATCTTAGATATTGCAGTCCGCGCTATAAAGGCGATACCGGGTTTAAATCATGGGGCTGTGGATGTTATATGGGATGAAAATAATGAGGACTCCACGGGAGTTGTAATAGAGGTGAACCCGACTGCACAACTTGGTGGTATATTGTTTCCTATGGTTGGAAAGTCGAGAGATGTTCCATCAGCTATAATAGATTATTATTTTCCTGAGTCAAAAGAAAACAAAAGCCTAAAGCCAAATCTTTATTTTGATTTGGAAGAAGCATTAGAACCTTTGAGAAAGAAAATAGCAACATGTACAAGAGTGGCGTCTATAAAAAGTGGAGATTACTATTGTAATAAAATTGTCATTCATGAACAATTTAAAGAGAAGAACTTAACTGCAGAGATAAAAAAAATAGCAATCGAATATGGCTTATATGGCTATGTAAAAGAAATTAATTTAGATCATTTATTAGAAATTGTAATAACAGGTTTGGATAGAAAGTTGATTAATGATTTTTTGTGTTCGCTATATAATTTGGGCATTGATAAAACAAATATATTACTATCCGAGTGCGACCAGCCAGTGAAAGTTGGATTTTATGTACAGAATAGTAAAGAAGAATTAATACACAAAATACATCAATCCGAAAAGAAATTGAGTAATATGGTGAGAGAAAAGAACAAAGCTTCCAAATTATACAATGATATGTTGAATAGTCGACTTTGGAAAATAACGAGACCTGTGAGACAATTAAGTTATTTGATGAAGAAAATATTTTAAAAACAATTAACGACAATGTTATTTAATAATGATTTACAATTACTTTTATACGAAGGGAAGATACAAATGAAGTCGACTAAAGATAATTATGAATTAGAATTATTATATCAATTAAAGGATATTGTCCCTCGGAGTGCATATGGGCCGAATTCGACCATGTTTGCAATTGCTTTAGAAGGTTGGCGAAGAGGCCTTCAGCTTAAATTTTATACAAAACTGATTAAAAACCGTGTCAAAATTAGATACGCTTTAGCAAGTGAAGAGAAAGAAATACCATTTCAATTATCTCTAGCAGAAATTGTACCTAAGAAAGCAAGGAGAATAACAAGAAGTAAAGCAGATACAAAAGAAGTTTTAATTCGAAATAAAGTCTCAACTCCTCAGGGAGGGAGTTTCAATGAGAAGGATACTGATACGGATATTATGGAGTATGCACAAAATTTAGGATATCCATTAATAATAAAACCTACGAATGCTAGTCTTGGAATCGGTGTTATTACCGATATTCAGAATAAGGATATGCTTGAAGAAGCATTAAAAGAACTGCGTGGACGAATGGGATATAAAGAAATCATATTAGAGCAAGAAGTTACAGGAGATGACACTCGCTTATTTGTAATTGGCGATGAGGTTTTTAGTGCGTTTAAACGAATTGCACCAAATGTTACAGGCAATGGAAAAGATACTATTAAAGAATTAATTTCTGACAAAAATGATGAGAGGAAAAATCACCCTCACATGAACGGATCAAGGATACCAATTAATGATGATGTCATTGAACATCTTGCGAAACAAAACTTAACTCTAGATTCAATTTTAGAAGAAGGTAAAAATATAACCCTAGATACACATACCTTTCCTTCAAACGGAGCGGAAATAGCTGAAGTAACTGAAGAATTAACAGAGGAAGATAGAAAACTAGCTGTACAGGCAGCTAAAACTTTACCAGGACTAACAGTATGTGGTGTAGATATAATGATAGATCGAGAAAAAGATACTCGCTATGTTTTGGAGTTAAACTCCCGACCAAATATTATTGGCAGCTTATTTCCATGGGTTGGTACTCCAAAAAATATAGCAAAGGCAATAGTGGATTTTTATTTCCCTGAAAGTCTTGAGGAAACCAAGAGACGCGAGGGCGATAATTTTTATTTTGATTTTGATGAAATCTCAAGAATATTAAAAGCTGGAATTGCAAAAGAAATAATTGTGCCGCCCCTGACTAAAAAGGAAATAATCATGAAAAAACTAATTGTTACTGGAAAAGTGCAGGGAGTAGGATTTAGAAAATGGGTTCAAAGAACAGCTACAGGTTTTGCGTTAAATGGTTTTGTTAAAAACCTTAAAAATGGGAATGTCCAAATAGTTATTGCTGGTACAAGTCAGAATGTCAATAAATTTATTGAAAATGTTGAAACTAAAAAGTCAAAAAAAATAAGGGTAGAAAAGGTACGTGTCACTAAGTGGGATAATCCTGTAAAAGCTGCTTTTGAAATAAAAACTTCTACAGGCAATATTGATAAATTAAAAAAAGAGCTTAGCAAGGTAAAAAATAGAAATAATGAATTAGAAACAAAACTTAAGAAAACTCAGCAAAAGTTAAGCTGGATGGAGAAAAGCAAGAGTTGGAGATTAACGCTACCGGCAAGGAAATTGTTAAAAACAATGAAACGAAATTAATTATTTGGTAAAAACCAAGGGAAGTTTTAGATATGAGAAAGAATTATCATGTATGGTTACCGCAATTAATCGATACCATACCAAATGCAGCTAAAAGAAATAGAATAAGTATGTATTCGCTGGCTCTTGAAGCTTGGCGTCGAGGTTTATTGGTTAATTTTTACACAGCAAAAGTTGATGGTATTTTTGATATTAAATATTCAATATCCGACAGTTATAAAACCCATCATTTTTTTGGATCTTGTGGGGATCTGAATACCGAAGAAGCGGTACAGATATGTCATGATAAAGTTAAAACAAAGCAACTGCTAAATAAAAGTGGAATAAATGTTCCGATGGGTAGACAATTTAATATTCAAACCGACTCCCATGAAATATTAGATTATGCTAACGAGGTCAATTATCCTGTCGTTTTAAAGCCACTCAATGCAAGTGGAGGAAGAGGAGTATTTGTAAACCTAGCAAGTGAAAAAGAGCTTTTAGATGCCCTTACATTTATCGAAAAAAAACTTCCTTATCAAGACATTATTATGGAAAAATACGTAGAAGGAAAAGAGGTACGGGTTTATGTTCTTGCAGACAAAGTTCTCAGCGCTGTTCATAGAAAACCCGCTCATATTATCGGGGACGGAATAAAGAACATATCGGAACTAATTGAAGAGAAAAATGAAATCAGAAAAAAGACACCAACACTATATTACAGACCTATTAAAATTGATGCGAGTTTAACAAAACGATTAAAAAAAATGGGATATTCTATGGATGATATACCTAAAAAAAATGAATTAATTTATTTACGTGAAACGAGCAATATTTCAACTGGCGGAGAACCTTTTGAGGTTACACATTTATTGACTGATTCACACAAAGAAACTGCAGTTAACGTTATTAAATCAATACCTGGTTTTGTTCATGGTGGTATTGACATGATTATTAATAATGAAAATTACTCCATACTTGAGGTAAATGCACAACCAGGTCTAGGCTCCCATTTATTTCCGTTAGACGGAGAAGCGGTTGATATACCGAAGTATCTAATTGATTATTATTTTCCTGAAACGCTGGATATAAAAACAGCAGATTCTAATATATATTTCGATTTTAATACAGTTTTAGATGTCTTGAATAACACTGGTTTAAATGAAGTAACTATTGGACAGATAAATAAAAATGTATGGCAGACAAAGAGATACTTGGTTAAAGCTATATTTGAACCTATACGATATTATAATTGGATAAGGAATAAAATGTTTGAAAAAAAACTGATAGGCTCTATGACTAAGCTTGATCAAGGATGGATTGAGTTTGTAGTCGCTGGAGAGACTATTGAAGAAATCGCAAGTTTTTATGAAATATTAAATGATAACATTCTTAAAAAATATATTATGCAAGTAAAAGAAGAGCCTTGGAATAGACCAACTCAATATGGGTTCGAGTTTATTGATGGATATCACATGCTCAGTAAAAGAGAATTAGAAGAAAAAATAAAGGATTTAGAAAAAGAACTATCCATTGTTGAGAGAGAATTGAATAGGGTTTCTTCTCAAATTACAAAGATGAAAAACAGCAATACATGGAGACTGTTAACGAGAATAAAAAGGGTAATAAAAAGTAATTGAATCTAGATTAAAGTTTAATGAGCTATAAAGTTGGATCTAAAGCAGTAGGAGGAAGAAAATAATGAAAGAAATTAAGGAGAATTGGTTACCCCATTTAATTAATGCGGTACCGGCTGCTGGTTTTGGAAAAAGATTAAGTTTGTATACAATCGCTCTAGAAGGATGGAGAAGAGGATTAAAGTTGAAGTTTTTCACTTTGGATGATCCTGAGAATAAATTACGGATTCGCTATACACTGAGCTCCGATGAGAGGGAGCATACATTCGAGTCCTCGAAAGGTGATAAAACAACAGATTTAGCATACAAAATTTGTGATAATAAATATCTTACAAAAGAATACCTTCAAAAAGCTGGTGTGCCAGTTGCTGAAGGAAAGAGTTTTTCGGAAGATGTGAGTAATGATGAAATAATTGAATATGCAAATAAATTGGGTTACCCTTTAGTTATTAAGCCAATTAGTGCAAATGGAGGAAAAGGTGTAGTTTCAAATATTGAAAACCAAAAAGAACTAGAAGATGCATTATCTTATGTTCGGCATGAATTAGATTATTCTGAAGTAATTGTAGAATCATTTGTTCAAGGTAATGAATTCCGGTTTATAGTGGTTGATAATGAAGTAGTGGGAGTATTGAATAGAGTTCCAGCTCATATTGTTGGAAATGGAAAAAGCACAATTAGAGAATTGATAAGGGAAAAAAATGAAGAAAGAAGAAAAAATCCACATTTAAAAAGTAGAATGATTAAAATTGACCGTACTGTAACTGATCTATTAGATGAATTGGGATATACTTTGAAATCAATTCCAAAAGAAGGAGAAGTGGTTCAATTAAGGTTAACAAGTAACCTTTCTACAGGTGGAGATTCTATAGAATTAACGGATGTAATTTCTCCCGAGCTAAAAAAAATTGCGATTGAAGGTACAAAGGCTATTCCTGGATTAACTGTAAGTGGTATGGATATCATGGTAGACAGCGATAATAAATCAGGTGTTATCATTGAAGCTAATACACGACCAGGTTTAGGAGGCCATTTATTCCCTGTTGAAGGAACACCAAAAGACATACCAAAGGTTATTGTTGATTATTATTTCCCCGAAACGAAAGATGTTGAAAAATCAAGTTTATACTTTGACTTTAATAGCATTCTAGAGCCATTAATAAATAGAACTGCTAAGACGGTCTATGTGAGTCCAGCGCCTACGGGAAAAGTCTTTGGCAAAAAGTATATTGTATATGGAAAGTTGCAAAAAGTTGGTTACAAAGTTTGGATAAAGAGGCAAGCTTTACTTCATAGACTGAATGGTTTTATGGAGGACTTGGAAGATGGGGGTATTGCCATTGTTGTTGCATCACCTAAAAAGGAAGATGTAGTCAATTTTAAGGAGATTTGTGAAAAGGGTAATGGAAGAGCTAAAATAACTAATATTATTGAAGAAAACTTTGATGAACCAGTAAAAATCGGATTCGAAATCAATAAAACTCTTAGTAAAGAGGAAATTAAAGAACTTGAAGAGGATTCAATTGTTTTGGAAAAAGAGAGAGATTATTTTAAAAAGAAATTTACTCAAATTGAAACAAGCAGAATGTGGAGATATACATCTCCTGTTCGAACTGTGCTTGATAAGATAAAGGGGAAATAAGAGAGAAGAGTAATGAAAATATAGGAAGTTTATAGATACGGAGATGATTTGATAATGGATGAAAATAGGACGTGGTTAAATCATTTGGAAGAGGCTGTCCCATTGAAGGGGTATGGGAACAGACTTAGTATGTATCTAATCTCACTCGAAGCTTGGCGTAGAGGAATAACTATAAACTTTTTTAATAAAGATAATCCGGATAATAAAAACCTAATAAGGTATTCACTGAATTATGGTGGGAAAGAATATCAATTTGAATCATCCAGAGGCAATAAGTTAAGCAAGGAAGCATTTGAAATCTGTAATAATAAAGATTTGACTAAACAGTTTATGACAAAATTAGGTGTGAAAGTACCACAGGGTAAGAGATTTTTTAAGGACGTGAAAGAAGAGGATGTGGTATCCTTTGCTGAAACAATAGGCTATCCTGTGGTCTTAAAACCTAGTGATCAAAATGCTGGAAAAGGTGTATTCTCCAATATATCCGGTGCGAAAGAGCTAAAAGAGGCTTTATGGCATTTGACGGAAGAATTGAATTATAAAGATTTTATCGTTGAGGAATTTATCCCAGGGACGGAATATCGGGTCTTCCTAATAAATGGTAAAGTATTGGCTGCTGTTAATAGGATTCCTGCTAACATAGTTGGAAATGGAAGAGATACTGTTGAAACCCTAATAAACCAAAAAAATAAAGCGAGAAAAGATAATCCGGCACTTTCTTCCAAGACTATTAAAATAGATAGAGAAATAATAAATAATCTGAAAAGCTGTGGTTATGATATGCAAAGTATCCCATCAAAGGGAGAAAAGATTTTATTGAGAAACAATAGTAATGTATCCACTGGGGGAGATTCCATTGATGTAACGGATAGCCTAACAGACACGCAGATAGACATGGCTCAAAAGGCTGCTAAATCAATACCTGGTTTAGATGTTTGTGGTTTAGACATGTTAGTAGACATAGAAACTGGGGCTCCCACGATTATAGAGATAAATACAAAACCTATGATAGGATTACACGTGTTTCCAATGGAAGGAAAATCTAGAGATGTCGTTAAACACATTGTAGATTATTATTTCCCAGAATCTATTGATGGAGAAAAGTCAAATCTTTATTTTGATTTTGAAAATGTTATAGGAGCCTTAAATAATATCACTACTAAAGAATTACAATTACTCCCTCCGAATAATCTAAAAGAATATTTTGGAAAAAAGATTAGCATAATAGGAAAAAACTTAAATGCAACATTTATGGGGAAAGTTAGAAGAATATCAATGCAGAATAGCGTATATGGCTATATTAAAAAGTTAGAAACAAATTCAGTGGAAATTGTTTTAGCTCACTACGATCTTGATATCGTAAAGAGAGTCATGGATCATATTTATTCTCTTAACAACGTTGAAATTGAGACTGTTGAAGAAGAAGATTGGAGAAAGCCTGTTAAAGTTGGATTTGAAATTAAAAGAGATGGACTGCAAGAATTATATAAATCTCTAGCAATAGAAAGGTCTACTAATAAGTCCTTGATTAGAGATAAAAATAATCTAAATCGATTACAAAAAAAGCAAAAAGAAGATTTAAATAAACAAAAAGAAAAAAATAAAAGAATACAACAAGAACTAGATTCACTTTTAGAAAGACAAAAGAAATTAGAAAAAAGAAATAAAATATTGCAAAAAGAATTAACTGATGAAAGACTCATCAGAGAGCAATTTGAGAGAAGGTATGAAAATATCTTAGAAAGTAAATCATGGATTGTAACGAAACCATTTAGAAATTTAAGAAGGCTATTTAAGTAGCATGAATTTAAAGCTATATAAGGACTTATGACTCAGATAGGTCCTTTTTTTATTGGAATAAAGTAAAAAAATGGGTAAAACTGTTGATTTTTGATGCTTTATCACTGATACTAGATAATGTAATAGAGATTTAGGAGGTGAAAAGTTGAGAAAAATAAAAACTACTACTTTTGTGCTGGGACTTATCTTGGTGTTTTCGTTTAACACTACCATTCAAAATGTGTCTGCAGAAGAGGTTGAACAAATAGAAAATTCAGCTAAAGGTGAAATGGCAGAAGAATCTACTCTACAAAATCAGGTTGATCAGGAAGAGGACATAGTAGATAAAGCGACTTCAGAAGAGAAACATGAACAAGAAATCATTGAAGATAAAGATTCGATTGATCCGAATAATGAAATAGAAGAAAAAGAAAATATTACGGAAACGAATATTTACAAAGAAGAAAAAAAGAGTGATCAACAATCTGATAAGAAACCAGAAAATAAGGATGTTGTCAGTGATGAAGACGAAAGTGAAATAGATGAGTCGGCGGTTAAATCTGTAAATGCAAAATCATTGTTTGATATTGGTGATAGTGGCCCTCATGTGAAGGAGCTAAAGCAAGAACTTGTTCGTCTGGGTTTTGCAAAGTGGTCTAATCCTACTGAAGTATATGGTCAAATAACAGCAAATGTCGTGAAGGATTTCCAAAAGTACTATGGTTTAACAGAAACAGGAATAGCTGACGCAGCGACAAGAAATAAGATGAAAACAGTCTTAAATCCACCATATCAAAACAGAGATAGAGGACAGCCGGTTATAAAATTAAAAGAAAATCTAGTGAAGCTAGGTTATGCTAACTGGTCCAATCCAAGTCAATTCTATGGTTCTGCAACGGAGAAGGTGGTAAAGAAGTTTCAGCGAGCTAATGGTTTAATAGTCGATGGAATAGCTGGTTCTAGCACGTTATCTAAAATAAATGAATTGTTAACCTCTCGATATATGAATGGAGATAGAGGTCCTCATGTAGTAGAATTAAAGCTGGACCTAGTGCAGTTGGGTTTTGCAAATTGGTCTAAACCTACTGAAGTATATGGTCAAATAACAGCAAATGTCGTGAAGGATTTCCAAAAGTACTATGGTTTAACAGAAACAGGAATAGCTGACGCAGCGACAAGAAATAAGATGAAAACAGTCTTAAATCCACCATATCAAAACAGAGATAGAGGACAGCCGGTTATAAAATTAAAGGAAAATCTAGTGAAGCTAGGTTATGCTAACTGGTCCAATCCAAGTCAATTCTATGGTTCTGCAACGGAGAAGGTGGTAAAGAAATTTCAGCGAGCTAATGGTTTAATAGTCGATGGAATAGCTGGTTCTAGCACGTTATCTAAAATAAATGAATTGTTAACCTCTCGATATATGAATGGAGATAGAGGTCCTCATGTAGTAGAATTAAAGCTGGACCTAGTGCAGTTGGGTTTTGCAAATTGGTCTAAACCTACTGAAGTATATGGCCAAATAACAGCAAATGTCGTGAAGGATTTCCAAAAGTACTATGGTTTAACAGAAACAGGAATAGCTGACGCAGCGACAAGAAATAAGATGAAAACAGTCTTAAATCCACCATATCAAAACAGAGATAGAGGACAGCCGGTTATAAAATTAAAGGAAAATCTAGTGAAGCTAGGTTATGCTAACTGGTCCAATCCAAGTCAATTCTATGGTTCTGCAACGGAGAAGGTGGTAAAGAAGTTTCAGCGAGCTAATGGTTTAACAGTCGATGGAATAGCCGGAGTAGCGACGCTTAAAAAGATGGAGGATGCTATATCAGACACAGTAAAGGTGTTTATCGATCCGGGGCATGGCAGTCTTGATTCAGGTGCCACTGCTTATGGGCTATATGAAAAAGATGTCGTGTTATCTATTGCATTAAAATTAGCACAGGAGCTTAGTAGTTATGCTGGTATAGAGATTATGTTGTCACGAACGACAGATGTATCAATATCCTTAGAAGAGCGAACACGAATGGCTAATAATTGGGGGGCGGATTTCTTTATAAGCTTACATACTAACTCTCACAACTATAATGCAAATGGATTTGAATCATTTATATATAACGGTGTAGTTTCAAAAGAAACCAGTGATAGGCAAAATGATATCCATAACCACGTTGCTAGCTGGCTTAAGTCCAATAATGGGATTAATGATCGGGGAAAAAAACGTGCTAATTTTCATGTGCTCAGGGAAAGTGAAATGCCATCGTTACTCCTTGAATATATGTTCATAGATAACAGTAAAGAAAACAATCTATTGAAGAGCAAAAGTTATCGTGAAAAATTAGGAAAAATAACAGCAGATGCAATTGTTAAATCTTTTAACTTAAAGAAAAATAATACTAAAATATCTTACTAATTTAACTCGACAATGCTTAAAACCATTGTCGAGTTTTTATAAGAAGTTAAACAAAATGCGATAGGGTAATAGAATTTATCAAAACTATTGAAAATATCCTTTGAGTTGCCGATAATAATATAGAATAGAGAAAATTATAGGGAGGTGAATCTAAAGTGGTAAAAAGAAGTCTAATAATGTCAATTGTTTTCTTAGTCTTTTTCAGCTTTAGTTCAATAGTAGGTGCAGAAGAAAAGGCGGAAATACATAATGAGGGTTTGACTGAGGAACAAACTCCTCTATTAGATGAGAATGAAATTAAAGTCAAATCTGAGAAAGCAGATAGTGAAGAAGAAACTGCCAGCGATAATGAGAGTTTAATAGAAGAATCAGCTAATGAAGAAACAAATGAAGTTCAGGATGAGGAAATAAATGCTGAACCGGTAGATGAGGAAATGAAAGAAGAAATAACAGAGAAAGAATCGACTGAAGAGGAAGGACCGAATGAAGAAACAACAGGGGCAATTTTAAACACAGTTCAACAATATGCACCAGGAGATTATGGTGATCACATTGTTGAATTGAAGAGTAAATTAGTACGGTTGGGCTTTGCAAAATGGAGTTCTCCGACCCCTTCCTATGGTCAGATTACATCAAAAGTTGTGGCAGAGTTTCAAGCCTATTATGATTTGTCACCAACCGGAATCGCCGATGAAACAACTAGAGCTAAAATTGAGGAGGTCCTTAATCCTCCATATAAAATAGGGGATCGTGGTGTACAGATTGTTGAAATAAAAGAAAACCTAGTGAAATTAGGCTATGCGAATTGGAAGAATCCTAGTCAATTTTATGGACAAATTACAGCTGATACGGTAAAAAAGTTTCAGTCTGATTATGGTCTACCAATTGATGGGATTGCTGGTACACAAACACTAAATAAAATACAGACGGCACTAATAGAAGGAAATGAGTATAGAAATGGTGATAGTGGACAGCATGTTGTAGCATTAAAACAGGATTTAGTAAAGTTAGGCTTTGCTTCTTGGAAAAATCCTAGTCAAGTTTATGGAAATATTACTGCTAACGTAGTACGCGAATTCCAAAGTTATTATGGACTTCCTGCTACAGGACAAGCTAATGAGACTACACGTAATAAAATTGCTGAGGTACTAAACCCGCCATATAAGAATCGTGATCGTGGAGAACCGGTTGTAAAACTTAAAGAAAACTTAGTAAAATTAGGCTTTGCAAATTGGTCAAATCCTAGTCAATTTTATGGCACTGCTACAGCAAATGTTGTAAAGAAATTTCAAAAAGAAAATAACTTGACGGTGGATGGTATTGCGGGATCAAGCACGCTTGCTAAAATTGAAGAGTTATTAACTTTAGAAAGTAAATATAAGAATGGTGATAGTGGGCAACATATAGTGGAGCTAAAGAAAGACTTAGTAAAGCTAGGCTTTGCTTCTTGGAAAAGTCCTAGTCAAGTTTATGGAAATATTACTGCTAATGTAGTACGTGAATTCCAAAGTTATTATGGACTTCCTGCTACAGGAGAAGCTAATGAGACTACACGTAATAAAATTGCTGAGGTGCTAAACCCGCCATATAAGAATCGTGATCGTGGAGAACCGGTTGTAAAACTTAAAGAAAACTTAGTAAAATTAGGCTTTGCAAATTGGTCAAATCCATCACAGTTTTATGGTTCCGTCACAGCGAATGTGGTTAAAGAGTTCCAGTCTTACTATGGCTTAAATAAAACTGGGGTTGCGGATAGTGAAGTGTTATCTACAATTCAACATATTTTAACGATGGCTTATCAATCTGGTGATAGTGGACCACATATCAAAAAATTAAAAGAAGGATTGACACTGCTAGGTTTTGCAAATTGGTCTGATCCTACCCCTGTATATGGTTCTGTCACGGCGAGGGTAGTTTCAGAGTTCCAAAAGCACCACAATTTAAAAGTCAGTGGATTGGTAGATGAAGTTACATTAAACAAAATAGAAATTGAAGTTGAGAAAAAGCTTGAATCTATGCAGGATTCTCACTATGATATTACACTCGAAGAAGCCTTAAGAATGCAAATGGCAGCCAACCCTCAAACAGATAAATATCGAAACGAACCTGCATATATTTCGAGCAGCTATGTCAATCTTGGCCAAAAAGGAACAACAAATTCAAGTTCCAACGTTAATTTAAGGGCTAAGGCAAATACAACAGCTACGGTTAATTATACTCTACGACCAAACACAACGGTGGTCATACTCGGAACAGTAAAAGGTTCGACTGTAAACGGAAGTACAGAATGGTACAAAGTTTGGTATGGCGGTAAAGAGAACTATGTCCACAGTTCTCTTGTGAACGAACATAAAGTTCAAATGGCGATTGTTACTGCAAGCAATTTGAATGTAAGAGCAAAAGCTGCTGCAAACTCTCATAAATATGGTTCATTCAGTAAGGGAACGGTCCTGGAGGTAATTGGAAAAAAGGGAACGTGGTTACAAGTTCCTTACGGTGCTTGGAGAAATGCTACTGAATCGGATACGTTAGAGTATCTTGATCCCTTGAATAAAGATATTGATGAGTTCCAGCACTTGGATTTATCGTCACCGGTTGGCGCTAAAGCTGCGGAACTGAATAAATATCTCGAAGGAAAAGGTATTCTCGCAGGTAAAGGGCAAGCATTCATTGATGCAGCGAAATCGCACAATATCAATGAGCTATATTTGCTGTCCCATGCATTATTGGAAACGGGCAATGGTACATCAAAACTCTCTAATGGAATAGTTGTAAATGGTAAGAAGGTTTACAATATGTTCGGTATTGGCGCGGTAGACTCTTGTCCAGAAAAATGCGGCTCAGAGAGAGCGTATAAAGAAGGATGGGATACACCTGCCAAAGCAATAGTAGGTGGCGCGAAATTTATAGGTGATAAATATATTCATAACGAATATAATCAAAATACCTTGTACAAGATGCGCTGGAATCCAGAAGGTATGGCTCGCCACGGATATGCAACGCACCAATACGCTACAGACATTCAATGGGCCAAAAAGCAAATTAACAATTTAAAGAAATTACATCGAGAGATATTAGCTAACCCAGTACTTAAGTTTAATGTTGTTCAATACAAGTAATCTATTAAATCTAGCCTTTACTAGCCTTATAGTGAGGCTAGATTTTTAACTCCTCGGTGTAAACCAAAACACTCCAGTTTTAAAAGTTAGTCGAAAATTAGTAGATATTGAAAACCAAATGGTAGAATATGAACAGGCTGTTTACCGAGCAGATATGTATTCATTTAAAATAAAACTAGCAAGAAACAATAGCTAAGGGAAGCAGTTATAATAATAGTTTCAGTAATCATAGTACTTTCCAGAGAGTTGTTTCAATGGAATAATAAAATGAGACTCCGGTGTAAATGTATGTGCAAATAGCATGATACATTTACATAGGTTTTTTTATAAATTTACAAAAGCCGACTAAATCTAACATATAACTGGTACGTACAACCTTTATTTAATGACTAATATGTATTAAAGTTACTTATGTAATTTATAAAAGTTAAGGAGAATACAATGGAACAAAGAACAACTCTAAAACGTACATTAAAACCACACTGGGTCTGGGCGATTGCTCTCGGCTCATCAATTGGCTGGGGAGCTTTCGTACAACCAACGAACTGGATGGAAACAGCAGGACCTCTCGGCGTAATGCTCGGATTTGCTATCGGGGGTCTATTAATGATGGTGATTGCCATCAGTTATGGCTTCTTGATTAAGAGTTTTCCGGTATCTGGCGGGGAATTTGCTTATGCATATATTAGCTTAGGGCGAACACACGCCTTTATAAGTGGCTGGTTTCTGACATTAGGATACATATGTATTGTCGCTTTGAATGCATCGGCATTTGCATTGATGTTTAAATATGTTTTCCCATCCCTATTAGAGAATTTTTATATGTATCAGATTGCCGGTTGGGATGTTTATGGCATGGAGATCATTCTTGCCTCTGTTGCACTAGCTATATTTTGTTATTTTAATATTAAAGGCGGTATTTTTTCCGGTAGCATGCAATTTATTTTTGTTGCAATTATGATTCTCGGGGTAGTTGCAATAACGTTTTTAGTCGGTATCAATCCATCTGCTGGACTAGAGAACGTTCAACCGTCTTTCCAAACAGATAAGAGTGCTATGGTAGCTATCTTTTCAATCGTAGCCATTGCTCCGTGGGCTTTTGTCGGCTTTGATAGTGTTCCTCAAGCAGCAGAAGAATTTAATTTCTCATCAAGTAAAGCATTTCGTTTAATTATTTTTGCTATTATTTTTGCAGTCGCTATCTATTGTGCAATGATATTAGCTACTGCAATGGCAGCGCCCTGGCAGGAGGTAGCAGCGGCTGGCCATCTATGGGGAACGGGGTATGTTATTGAACAAACTCTAGGTACTATGGGGGTTGTTATACTTGTTGTTGCATTATCAATGGGAATATTTACTGGACTAAATGGATTTATTATTTCTACTAGTAGATTATTATTTGCTATGTCACGTGCGAAGTTTATTCCTGCTTCGTTCTCTAAATTACATAAAAAATATCAAACACCTTATATCAGTATTCTATTTATTGTGATTGTTTCCATGGCCGCACCTTGGTTTGGCCGCCAAGCTTTAACATGGGTGGTAGATATGTCTTCAGTGGGCGTAACAATTGCTTATTTTTATACATGTTATACAGCTTATGTAATTTTTAGATGGAAAAAAGATCATCGCTTCAATCCAAATAAACATGTAATTGCACCAGTACAGAAGACATTTGCATTATTAGGTATTATCTCAAGTATTTGTTTCTTAGGATTGTTACTTATTCCGGGTTCTCCTGCATTTTTAGGAATTGAATCTCGTATTGCTTTGATTATATGGGTTGTTTTAGGTGTAATATTTTATTTGAGTAAACGTCGAGATTATAAGGCAATATCGGATGAAGAAATGAATTATTTAATTTTGGGGAAAAAAAAGTAACCGTTAGAGATATGGATAAGGCTGGTAGCTGAACTTTATAAAAATAAAATATTAGTAAATCAATAAAATGCAGCCAATCATCCAAGTGATTGGCTGCATTTGTCTTAATAACTTTCATTCGTAGCTGCATCTTCCTGTATCCAGCCATCGTCATTATCGTCATTATCGTCATTATCTACAATGGCATTTGGGAGCTCTAGATGATCTTTTAACAGCATTTTTGTTTCTTCCAATGCTGGGTAATCCAGTGCCCAGTAATAAACACCGCCTGGTTGATAGTCGGTCCCTTCTAGTGTATAGGTATCGACTTTTAGCTTACCTCCACTTGTTCCGTAAGTAATAAATGTTTTTATATCGCTAAAGGTCATATTCGTTACAAGGTTATCTCCAACAGCTTCGAGTAAATCATCATAATTTAAGATTGAGTTGACAGATGTTGCTTTATCAATGACAGATTTTATAATCTCTTGCTGTCTTATACCACGTTGAATATCATTATCAAGCTTTCTTGTTCTTGCGAGTGCAAGTGCTTCTTCCCCGTCTACATTTTGGACACCTGGATAGAGGTGGATTGAATCTCGTTTATCCATGGAATTGGATTCCTTGAATTCGTAAGGTACATCTACGGTAATTCCATCTAATGCATCAACTACATCAACAAATGCATGGAAATTTAATTTTACATAATAGTCAACTGGGATATCCAACAGATTCTCGACTGTTTCAATAGCTGCTTCTGTACCGCCGAAATAATGTGCATGATTAATTTTATCTTCGTAACCAACTTCAGGAATATAAACTAATGAGTCCCTAGGAATACTTACAATATTAATACTTTTATCATCTTTATTAAATGTTGCAACCATTAAAGCGTCTGTGCGCGCACTTTCTGCATTGTCACGGTGATCATTAGAATCCACACCCATGATGAGTACGGAGACATTATCAATATTCGGATCAATTTCAGCGTCTCTTAATGGGGATTTTTCCCTTTCAACTTCTACATAGGAATCAGATAAAACGGTGTCTGCTTTTGTATATAAATAAGCACCGTAGCCAACTATACTTAGGAAAGCAATGAGAAGAGGGATTAAAACAAATAGAACTTTTTTCCGTAATTTCTTTTTCTTTACCCTGACAATCCGGACATTCTTATTATTATGAGACATGTTCATTTAACTCCTTATTATAAATGTGGCATTAGACATGTTTCTCTCTATTTTACTATAAAACCGACATCTCGTATATTAAATTCGCGTTACAAAAATGCGGATATGCTGAATCCCAATCCACTCTCTCTATCATATCATAGATTACAAGAATTACTATCATTTTTTCGGGAGATATAATGATAATTTTTTCCAAAAATAGACAAACTAATTGTATACATTAACCAAGATTTTTATATGCATTTCGTGTTATTATAGTAAATCCGTACAAATTAATTATATAAAAAGAAATAACTGTCAAATGACAGAACTGAGGAGGAAATTATGTCAAAGTCAAATAAACATAATGAATTACTTTCTATAAAGGACCAAAAGTCACGCAGGAGATCACTTTTAGGAGCTGCCTTTTTAATGGCTACATCTGCAGTTGGTCCTGGATTTTTAACACAAACGGCGGTGTTTACGGAAACACTGTTGGCGAGTTTTGGATTTGTAATTTTGCTATCCATTATTCTTGATATAGGAGCACAGCTTAATGTGTGGCGGATCATCAGTGTCTCGGGCTTGCGGGGTCAAGAGATTGCGAATAAAGTACTACCTGGATTGGGATATGTCGTTGCGATATTTATAGTCATCGGTGGTCTTGCATTTAATATCGGGAATATTGGTGGTACTGGTCTTGGGATGAATGTAGCTATTGGACTCGATCCGAAAGTTGGAGCGATTATTTCCGCTGCATTGGCGATATTTATTTTCTTATCGAAAGAGGCCGGAACGGCGATGGACCGAGTCGTGAATATTCTAGGAGCAATGCTGGTTTTATTAATTGCTTACGTCATGTTCGTTAGCCAGCCACCGGTAGGGGATGCAATTTATCGTTCCTTTGTTCCGCTAGAGATTGATGTATATGCCATCATCACGATTGTCGGTGGTACAGTTGGAGGGTATATCACTTTTTCTGGTGGGCATCGTTTGCTTGATGCTGGGATTAGCGGAAAAGATTCCATATCAGAAGTAAATAAAACTGCTTATTTGGGAATTGGTGTTGCTTCCCTTGTACGGATTTTGTTGTTTTTAGCTGTGTTAGGCGTCGTTATGCAGGGGGTGGCTCTTGACCCGGATAACCCGGCCGCAACCGTGTTTCAATACGCTGCAGGAGATATTGGTTACCGTATGTTTGGTATCGTACTTTGGATTGCAGGGATTTCATCAGTAATTGGAGCGGCTTATACATCAGTCTCATTCTTACGCTCCTTCCATAGCATTTTTGATAAATATCATAAGTACTGGATAATTGGGTTTATTTTATTCTCGACAATAGTATATCTTGTTGTTGGTCAAGCAGCGACATTGCTTGTGCTTGCTGGTGCAGTGAATGGTTTAATTCTGCCGCTGACGCTTGGTTCCATGTTATTTGCTGCCCATAATAAGAAAATAATGGGTGATTACAAACATCCAATCTGGTTAACGGTGTTTGGAGCGATTGTTGTCATACTGACGGCAATACTAGGAATTAGAACGCTATTCCAGATGGTTCCTCAGATCTTCTAATATGATATGATAGAAGTATTATAAAAAGCAGGATAGAAGTGGGGAAATAAATGTTTGTAATAGAAGCTTATGGCGATAGAGGCTTAAGAATTCAATTGGGCGATTCCATATCAAAGGAAACGAACGAGAGAATTCGCAGCCTCTCTGCATTGTTGGAAAAGGAGAATAATAGCGGGATCATCGAATGGATTCCGACTTATACGGCCATTACTATTTATTATGATCCTGTTCAGACGACATATGAGGATTTAAAAGCACGCATGATTTTTTTATATAAGGGTCTATCTGATATTGCAATCCCACCTGCAGAAATAATCACAATTCCGGTATGTTACGGCGGGACATATGGACCAGATATAGAACATGTAGCGGCTGAAAATCAGCTTACAGAAAAGGAAGTAATCAAGATTCATTCTGAACGGGACTATCTTATTTATATGATGGGCTTTGCGCCTGGATTCCCTTATTTAGGAGGCATGTCGGAAAAAATTGCAACACCGCGGCTTGCATCTCCGCGAACCAAGATTCCTGCCGGCTCTGTCGGTATTGCTGGTTCGCAAACAGGTGTTTACCCATTAGAATCTCCAGGTGGCTGGCAAATTATCGGAAGAACGCCCTTGAATTTATATGACCCGGAGAGCGAGACACCTATTCTACTCCGGACGGGTAATTATGTCCGCTTCAAACCAATAACGGAAAAAGAGTACGATAATATTGTCCAAGAAGTTTCTAGGAATACGTATCAGGTAATAAAGGAATTCTATCAGGGGGTGGGGAGATGACAAAGCATGTTGTTGATTTAAACAGTGATTTAGGGGAGAGTTTCGGTACTTATCGGATTGGTCAGGATGAATTGGTGATGCAATATATTACCTCTGCAAATATTGCTGCAGGTTACCACGCAGGTGATCATAATGTGCTTCGTGAGTCTGTCGAGCGTGCTGCTCTGAATAACGTGGGAATCGGAGCACATCCAGGATTCCAGGATTTGCAAGGATTCGGAAGACGCTCTCTCCTTCTTGATCCGGAAGAAATTTATAACATCGTCGTTTATCAGATTGGCGCGGTTCAGGCTTTTGCTAAGCTATTTGATAAGGAACTCAATCACGTTAAACCACATGGCGCTCTTTATAATATAGCAGCACGTGACAAAGACCGAGCTCATGCGATAGCGAAAGCGATTTATGATGTTAATGAAGACCTGATTCTTTTCGGTCTCGCTGGCAGTGAACTCGTTAAAGCTGGAGAAAAGATTGGTTTAAAAGTTGCACAGGAAGTTTTTGCGGATCGCACGTATCAGCCTGACGGAACACTAACGCCAAGAACCGACTCAAATGCATTGATCACGGAAACGGAAGAGGCAGTTTCCCGTGTAATCCACATGGTGAAAGATAGGAAAGTTGTAGCGGTGGATGGTTCAGAAATCGAGATGCAAGCTGATACAATTTGTGTTCATGGGGATACACCGCAAGCACTCGAATTTGTACATCACCTGAAAGAAGGTCTTGAAGCAAACGGAATTCTGATAAAAAGAGTGGGGAGTTAATTGGAAAATGCAGTAATTAAAGTAGTGAAGCCCGGTCTTTCCACATCGATTCAAGATTTGGGACGTGTTGGCTATCAGCAATTTGGCATGGTTGTAGCAGGAGCGATGGACCCTTTTGCTTTACAGATTGGAAATATTCTAGTTGGCAACCCACGAGAAGCAGCAGGTATAGAAGTGGTTATTATGGGACCGAAGCTTAAATTTTTACAGGACACGGTTATCGCAATCTGTGGCGCGAATCTTTCTCCCAAACTAGATGGAAAAGCCATTTCAATGTGGCACTCCGAGATAGTAGAAAAGGGACAAGAGCTTTCTTTCGGAAAACCGATTAATGGTTCGTATGCTTATATTGCGGTCGGCGGTGGAATTACTACGGATAAATTGATGGGTAGCCGATCGACATATGTGAAGGCGAAAATTGGCGGACTCACTGGTGATTACTTAGCTGAAGGCGATCGATTGCCAGCTGGAGAGCCCAAGTTTGATAAAGCAGGACGCTCGCTACTCCCTCATTTAATTCCGAATTATACAAAGTCAAAAAGAATGCGCGTTATCCTTGGTCCGGACCAACATGCGTTTACAAAAGCGGGACTGCATACATTCTTATCAGAAACATATAGAATTACAACAAAAACGGACAGAATGGGAACGAGGCTCGAAGGAAAGGCAATCGAGCATGTGGCAGAAGCAGATATTATTTCAGATGCAATCCTACCAGGAACCGTGCAGGTGCCAGCTAGCGGACTGCCAATCATACTTCTTGCTGACAGGCAACCAACTGGAGGATATACAAGGATTGCAACGGTAATCTCCGAAGATATTCCTCGAATCGCTCAGAGTTTTCCGGGAAAAGAAATTAGCTTTGAAGCTGTTAGTCTTACCTTTGCCCAGAAACTTTATAAAAGAAGAGAACGCCTATTAAGGATGTTAAGTAAGATTGGGTGACATCTTATAGTGATATATTTATAAGGGGGAGATTATAGGATGGAAACAGTGGAACAATTGAGAGGAAAAATCAGGACGGGAGACTGGACTCAGCCGACGACAGGTCAGGCATCAGGATATACACAGGCTAACCTTGTTATATTACCTAAAAAGTATGCATATGATTTCTTGCTGTTCTGTATACGCAATCCAAAAACTTGTCCATTAATCGAAGTAACAGATACTGGTTCTCCAGTACCGAAGAAGTCGGCCCCGACTGCAGACTTACGTACCGATCTTCCTAAATATCGAATTTACAGAAATGGTGAACTAATAGAAGAAGTAACGGACGTCACAGAGTATTGGCAGGATGATTTGGTATCCTTTTTAATTGGTTGCAGTTTTACATTTGAAAAACCTTTGCTCGAAAATGGAATTCCGATTCGCTATATCGAGGAAGGCCGTAATGTTTCGATGTACAAAACCAATATTCCTTGTGAATCCGCTGGTGTATTTCAAGGCCCGATGGTTGTCAGCATGCGCCCAATGAAGCCTAAAGACGCAATACGAGCGGTGCAAATCACTTCCAGATTCCCATCTGTTCACGGCGCGCCTGTCCATATTGGTGATCCTGCACAAATTGGAATTACAGATATGAACAAACCTGACTTTGGTGATCCGGTCACGATCGAAGACGGCGAAGTTCCTGTGTTCTGGGGCTGTGGCGTCACACCACAGGCAACGGTAATGGCAAGTAAGCCAGAGTTCGTAATTACACATGCACCTGGGCATATGTTTATTACAGATATAAAGGAAGAGGAACATGCTGTAATTTAAAATACAGGAAGCGATCGCTTCCTGTATCTCGACTTATAAGCTCCAGTATTGGAATCCTTTGGCTTCACATTCTTTTCTATCTAAGACGCTCTTAATATCGATGAATACTTTCTTATCGTTTCGATATAGCTTATCGAGCTCTTCAAGCGTGAAATCCTCAAGAATTTCTTTATGTGGAACAGCTAAAACAATACAATCTACATTCTTAATACCTTCTTTATCAGATAGACGGACATTAAATACGTTGTAAACTTCTTCTGGATCTGCATGAGGATCGTAGACAATTGGGTCTATGCCATATTCCCTCAATTCCTCAATCACATCGATAACCTTCGAATTCCGGACATCAGCAACATTTTCTTTGAATGCCAGCCCTAGAATGGCTACTTGTGCACCATCAATATCCTGCTTCGCTTTGATCATTTGTTTAATGACACTATTACCGATAAACTGGCCCATATCATCATTCACTTTTCTCCCGGAAAGAATAATCTGGGAATGGTAGCCAAGCTGTTCCGCTCTATAAGTGAAATAGTATGGATCAACACCGATACAGTGACCACCAACTAAGCCAGGGGTAAAGTTAAGGAAATTCCATTTCGTTCCTGCTGCTTCAAGCACAGCTTTTGAATCAATGTCCATTTTATCAAATACCATGGCAAGTTCATTCATAAAAGCAATATTGATATCTCTCTGGGAGTTTTCAATTACTTTAGCAGCTTCAGCAACTTTGATGGATTCCGCTTCGAACACCCCAGCTTCAATAATGGCGCCATAAATCGCTGAGATTTCTCTAAGTGCAACTTCATCTGAGCCAGATACAACTTTTGTGATTTTAGTTAATGTATTAACTTTATCACCTGGATTGATCCGTTCAGGTGAATACCCAACTTTAAAGTCTGTTCCATACTTCAATCCGGAGACCTCTTCTAATATAGGAATACAAATCTCTTCTGTCGTACCAGGATAGACGGTGGATTCGTAGACAACAATGGAGCCTTGCGTTAAATTTCTGCCGATTGCTTCACTTGCACCAATTATCGGTTTTAAGTTCGGTGTTTTGTCGGTATTAATGGGTGTTGGGACTGCTACAACATGAAATTTACAATCTTGCAGATCGTGTTCTTCGCTTGTAAATTGCAACGTTGTCTCCTGAACTGCTTGATCGCCCACTTCATCTGTCACATCAATCCCACTTCTATATTTAGCTAACTTATCCTTATTCAAGTCATAACCAACAACATCAAACTTTTTAGCAAATTCAACCGCTAACGGCAATCCTACATAACCTAATCCAACTACTGCAATCTTTTCTTCCTTTGCTAGCAACTTTTCATATAAATTCATGGTACTGCTACCTTTCTATAGTGAATTCAATTACTTCGAGTAGTTATATTATATGACTTTCAACAGTTGATTACAACAATATCGAAATCGAGGACAAGGACAACGGGGTCAGAGCAACTGTCCCAGTTTGGAGAGGGACAATGGGGTCAGAGTAACTGTCCCACTTTCTAGGACTGATCCTTTGCGTACCTATTCTGAAAAGGCCTGTTCGTATCCTTTAACAAACATACCCTGGTGAAAAACAGGCCGCGGAGCTACGCTAGAATTGCTACAGTGATCTCGTAAAGGTATTCCTTGAGTCGCCCAAAGCTTTTCAGGAAAGAAATTGCCCTTGAAGTCCTTAGCCTTACGCTTGCCCAGAAACTTTATAAAAGAAAAGAACGTCTTTTGTGAAAATGCTCAAATTCACAATTAGATATGCCGTGCAGTTTCCAAAACTACATCAAACTCTAGTAAATACTGAAGATCACTGTGAGTATACTGAGGTTAACAAATGAGTTAACTGGGACAGTTACTCTGACCCCAATGTCCCACCTTCACGTTTCATTTAACTAGGAGTTGGTTAAAATGGAACTAAGGGAGGTTTTTCACATCGGATCATTTACGGTACTAGGTGCGATCGTTATACTTACCGGGTGGTTTGCGCTCGTGGAATACGATCAATATCCTGAATCAGAACGGAAAGAAATTGTAGACCGAATTAAAGGTAGTCCTGCAGCCATCATCGTTGTTGCTCTGATGCCTGTTGGAATTGTCATCAATATGTTAGGAAACGCAGTCGGCTCTTTATGGATGGTTATTATCGGGGCAACGCTCATATTTGTGCAGAGTATCATCGTTTCCCTCTTGTTCTGGAAAAGAAAACGCTGGAAAAGTATTGTGCTGCTTGTTGCCATGATTGTGCTGGGAGTTTTCTTGTATATGCCGTTATTTATGTGAAAATCATTTTTTAACGTGGTCATACCTTGGCAGCAGTTTGATGTGTTTTTTTAATCAGTTTAATGTACTTTTCATTATACATCCATTGTTACTTTCGATTTTTAGATACAATTACTAAATTGATTACAGACACCACAAGAGCCACAAGTGAAATGATTAATGCAATCGTAACCATAATTTTCATCCTTTATGTTGATTTTTTTGAATAAAGAGGGTATGATTAACATAGAATTATGGGTAGGAGGAGATTTTACTCCCCTCCGTGGTGTTTAGAACTCTAACGTTGCGATCGTTTAGAGTTCTTTTTCTTTTTACGTCTTTTGTGTCTGTCTAATACTATGACAATCAGATTAGTGATTGCTATTATCAGGTTGACCACAGACGTAATCAGAATCAAAACCTGCTCCATACTTCTATGCCCTCCCTTCTATAAAGGGATGGAAGGTATCATACCCTCAAGTCTAAATATACATAATTATTTACATTTACTCAAGTCACTCCAAGACTTTAAGGCCCATTTACAGTATATTTTCTTCGTGCATATCACAATATTGGTGAGGATCCTATGGGATTGAAATCTTGAATACCGGAGCGGTGGATCTGATAATGGAACTATCGCTTATTTTATTTGAGAAACCTCTCAAAATTGATTTCAATACTGGAATTTCCTTCTCTTCCTCTTTATTCATTGTTATTCCCTTCTATCTGAACGATATTGGCTGGAATGATTATTTTTTCCACCCACAGAATAAACTATTTCCAAAAAAGTTTCGTCCCTCACACCCCCAATCCCCACCCCCCTTCGATTATAGAGTTGAAAGGGAGGTGAGGCACATGGCAGCACAAGACTTAACACAGTCGACACTGCAACTCGTTTTTCTGACAGGAGTTGACCCGGAATCGGGTAATTCCACGTACAAGAATAAGAGCTTTAACAACGTGAAAACGAGCGCAACGGCGGATCAGTTATATGAAATCGCGATTGCGTTCGAAGGGTTGCAGCAGCACCCGCTCACGCAGATCAACCGTCGTGACAACTCCGAGATTCGCGAAGGCTAAGCTCGAACACGCAGCCTAACTCCAGGCGAACCAATCAACTACAGAGAGGAGGGGGACCATGAAAAGGTTACAAATGCAATTTGAAAACCAAGAAGGAAAAGTCGTCACGTATACACTGGATGACCCGGTTGAGCCAATCGACCATGAGGCAGTAAACGAGGCAATGGATACGGTTATTGCCCAGAACGCGTTCAATTCCAGTGGCGGTGAATTAGTTGCGAAACGAGGCGCTCGTGTCGTTGAACAGATAACAGAAGAAATCGAGATTTATTAAAATCTAGAGATTAGCGGGGCCCCAATTGTTCATCTGGACGATTGGGGTCTTGCGCCATATTAAAGAAAATGAATCAATCACTTTCAAGAAGGAGGGATGAGAGATGGATGCTTGGTATTCGTTTGTCGCGGAAGTTGGCTTCCCGATTGCGGTGACTTTTTATTTACTCTACCGGATCGAAGGGAAGCTCAACCTGCTCATCGATTCCATTCACCAGCTGCCGGATAAGATGAAATAATAGATGATCATTCCAGTTTATTCTTGCATAACAAAAAAACCTTATTCCGACAAATGAAGGAATAAGGTTTTTTGGACTTTTTAGCAAGCTGCAATAGCTTGATGCGCCGTCTTGGCTGCACGTTATATTATTTCATATCCAATTCCTAATATTCGAATTCCCCATGTGGTCAAATAAAGAAGTGGATCTACGTCAATATTTTGGATACAAAAAAGTTAATTTATCTAAATTTAATGAATTTCATAATACGTATTTAATGCTTCGCCATCACCATATGTAGTTGAGTTGGTTCGTTCCCAACTACATATGGTGATGGTGAAGCTGACTTTGGTAATTATGAAATTCATTCGAGTGATAAAAAATATCATGTATGTTCTAATTTAGTTAACGGAAGGGTGTACCTGCTTTCCAAGTACCCTTCAAAAGATAGGAAGAGTGAAGATTTTCTGTTTTAAAATGCCGGAACTGCTGATTCTCCTTCACGTTCCTCCAAAAACTCTCGTACTTCTGCACTTGTCATTGCTTCAGATAATTTTTGAATTAACTCTGAATCTACGTTATCTTCGCGGGCTACTAATGTAATAGCAAATTTATTGTCTTCTTTTTCAGTGATAAGCGCATCATCAGCCGGTGTTAAATCTAAATGACTCGCATGCGTTGGATTCATAATGACACCATCCACATCTTTGTATAAACGTGATAACGAAGCAATTTCTGCTTGCTCAAAACTGTAGTTGTGTGAGTCATCTATGATATCTTCTAATCCATATTGCTCTCCGTCAATCTCACTTAACTCAATTAAACCATGTGAATCCAATAAGCGTAAAGAGCGATCAACATTAGATGGATCATTGGCAATACCAATTGTTATGTCATCAGGTAATTCATCAATACTTTCATATCCATCTGCATAAAGACCGAAGTTAGCAAAATAAATCGGTTGAACGTCAACTAAGTTACCATCTGCGTTTTCATTAAATTGTTGCATAAATGGTATGTGCTGTGAAAAGTTTGCATCAATCTCTTTATTTTTTAATGCTTCGTTTGGCTGAATATAATCGCCCATCTCCACAACTTCTAGCTCAATACCATCTTCAGCGAGAAGTTTTTTTGCAATTTCTACAACATCTGTCATCGGTGACTCTACAGCTGCAACTCTTAATGTTTGTGCGTTATTTTCTTCATTTGTATTATTATCTTGGTTATCACCACATGCAACGAGTAAAGTTACAAGTGCGGCGATCATTACGAAAAGTGATTTTTTCATAGATTGTTCCCTTCTTTCTATCGTTTATCTATTTTTCTTGCTAAAGTGATTCCTGCATATTGGATCAGTTGTACAAATATTACGATAATGATAATGATATAAATCATTAAATCTGTGCGATATTGTAAATAACCATAGCGAATGGCAAAGTCTCCAATTCCGCCACCACCGACAACCCCCATAATCGTTGAATAAGAAATAAAACTAATTGTAGATGTTGTCATACTTAGAACGAGTGCAGAACGTGCTTCAACATATAAAAACTTAAAAATAATATCTTTGACGGATGCTCCCATTGAAACAGCTGCATGAATCACCCCCTTTGGTACGTCAAGAAGGGATTGCTCCACAAGACGTGAGTAGTGCGCAATTGCGATCACCATCATTGGAAGTGTTGCGGCAGCTGTGCCAATTGCTGTCCCCATAACAAAACGAGTAAATGGAATCATAAAAATAACGAGCAATAAAAATGGGAATGATCGAATAATGTTCACGATTAAATTTAATGATGAAAAAACGAGTCTGTTCTCAAGCAATTGCCCTTTGCGACATAAAAATAAAAATGTTCCAATGGGTAGTCCAACTAACAATGCTGCTATTACTGAAAATCCTACCATAATAGATGATTCGCCAATCGCCACCCAAATCTCAGATTGATACTTAATTAATATATCAGGAAAGATTGGTATCTCCCCCTGACTTCAGCTGTTCGACAAATGCTGCTGCACCTTTTTCAAATTTATTTACACCTGTCGGCTCTATGTCTACTACATCATAAATTTGACCATCTGCCATAACTGTCACTCGCTCAGCAAGGCTTCGAATGACTTCCAACTCATGGCTCACAATAACGATTGTTACGTTAAATTGCTGATTAATTTGTTTTAGTACCTCAAGTATTTCTGTTGTCGTTTTTGAATCAAGTGCTGATGTTGGTTCGTCACATAACAACACTTTAGGATTATTAACAATTGCGCGTGCAATAGCGACACGCTGTTTTTGTCCACCACTAAGTTGGCTAGGATATTGATCTTTATATGTTTCTAGACCGACGAAACGCAAGCTCTCCATAACGCGTTCTGTTCGGTCCTTCTTTGTTATTTTAGCTATTTCTAATGCCACAGCGACATTATCAAAAACCGTTTTATTGCCAATTAAATGATATCCTTGAAAAATCATGCCTAACAACTGACGTATATGACGAATCTCTTTACTTTTTAAATGGTTGAGTTTTTTATTATTAATAATGACATCGCCTTCATCAGGCTTTTCAAGTAAATTCATCATACGTAACAGCGTTGATTTTCCTGCACCGCTTGCACCAATAATACCGTGAATTTCACCAGCCTTAATGTTTAATGATATTGACTGAATCGCTTTAAACGTGCCATATCGTTTGGTAACATTGTGAAGAGTAATCATATAAATCTCCAATCTTGACTAAAGTTCATTCGGTATATTTCTGTATTCATTTTCAGGTTGTTATAGTTTAATCTCTATGGTGAGTGTAACAGTTATGTTGTGCTTATTCAAGGGTTAAAAATCTGTTATAGTCAATTAAGGGGGCTGATTGTCGCGTTTGAATACCTCATACATATCCTCCTTATCCTTAAAATAGATATTACAGACTCTTGTTGTCCTTGATGTGCTTGATTATACGCATGATGAATGTTTTTAAAGACCGAATCAAAAGTATAACCTTTAATCATGTCTATTATAATTACTCGTATATCTCTTCTGATAAGAACTTTAAAGATTTAAGCTATTGGTTACAATCCCTTCGAAAAATGGAAAAAAGCTACACAGACCTTGAGTTTGGAGAATTGAAATTCAATTTGGAAGATTGGTATTATAAGATAGGTGGAAAAGAAATTACATACCATTATCACACCGACTATCTAATGACGCCTGGTCAGGCGGCTACAGAGCTTGGAATATCGAACTGTCCATTCAATATGTCAGTGTGTTTTTTCGTGTACATCCCATAACTTAACAATTACTTTTTCGTTGTCTACATAAGTAAATAATTATATACTTATATATCAACCCAACTAAAAAGGAGGAACAGCTATTTTGCAAACAACGATTGAAATAGATAAAGCATCTATTATTTTAAAACTGCTTGGCGACGAGACCCGTCTGACCATGTTGAAGTTAATGGATGAGCATGCTTGTTGTGTATGTGAGTTTGTAGAAATCTTTCAAATTAGTCAGCCGGCGATTAGTCAGCACTTACGCAAGCTGAAAGATTTGGGGCTTGTAGAAGAAGAGCGACGGGGACAATGGATTTTTTATTCGATGAATAACAACCATGAATATTATGCTTTCATACAATCCGTTTTGAAACAATTACCGAACCAAAATTATCGGATAAAAAAATTGGAAGAAGAAGGTACAAGAATTTCATGTTGTTAAATGGGAGGTATCATGTTGCAGGCAACGCTCATACTCGCACTTTTAATATTTATAGCTACCCTAGTCCTTGTCATTTGGCAGCCTAGAGGATTAAACATTGGCTGGTCTGCGATGGGCGGGGCAGTTGTAGCTTTATTAGCAGGAGTTGTCGGATTTAGTGATGTAATTGCAGTAACGGAAATCGTATGGAACGCGACACTTGCCTTTGTGGCTATTATTCTAATTTCCTTACTATTAGACGAGGTAGGATTGTTTGAGTGGGCTGCATTTTATATGGCGCGATTTGCAAAGGGAAATGGGATAAAAATGTTCGTCTATATTAGTATCTTAGGTGCGATTGTTGCCGCCTTATTTGCGAATGATGGTGCTGCACTCATACTCACACCGATTGTACTGGCAATGGTACGGAATTTACAGTTTAAAGAAAAAATGATCTTTCCCTTTATTATGGCAAGTGGATTTATTGCAGATACAACCTCATTACCGTTTATTGTTAGTAACTTAGTGAATATCGTATCAGCTGACTTCTTTGGTATTGGATTTGTTCAATATGCTTCACGTATGGTTATACCAAACCTTTTCTCGTTGATAGCAACGATTTCCGTACTGCTTATCTACTTTAAGAAAAATATTCCAAAGGCATATGATGTTTCTAAATTGGATGAACCTAAAAAAGCTATTAGGGACAATAAAATGTTTCGTCTATCATGGTATGTCCTTGGTTTATTAGGAATTGGCTACTTTACGAGTGAATTCATCCATGTACCGGTCTCCATTATTGCTGGAACGATTGCTATATTCTTCATTATAATGGGCAGACAAAGTCCTGCTGTCGATACAAAAAAAGCAATAAAGGGTGCCCCGTGGGATATTGTGTTCTTTTCCATCGGAATGTATGTCGTTGTATATGGGCTTGGAAATGCCGGTCTTACATCTGCACTGTCAAGCTTGATTGAGATTGCTGCTGAAAAGGGCTTGTTTGTTGCGACAATTGGAATGGGGTTCATTGCTGCTTTCTTATCATCGATTATGAATAATATGCCGACCGTGATGATTGATGCGTTGGCAATTGCCGAAACGGATACTTCTGGTGTAGTAAGAGAAGCACTTGTCTATGCTAACGTTGTAGGGTCTGACTTAGGTCCGAAAATTACGCCGATTGGTTCTTTGGCAACGTTAGTCTGGCTTCACGTATTATCGCAAAAAGGTATCAAAATTTCTTGGGGAACCTATTTCAGGACTGGAATTATTTTAACGATACCAATCCTGTTTATCACGTTACTAGGTCTATATGTAACATTGATTATTTTTTAAAAAGGAGCATTGATATGGATAAAAAAACAATCTATTTCTTATGTACCGGGAACTCTTGCAGAAGTCAGATGGCAGAAGGGTGGGCGAAGAAACTGCTTGGAGAAGAATGGGTGGTTAAGAGTGCTGGTATGGAAGCACACGGATTAAATCCAAAAGCTGTCAAAGCTATGGATGAAGTAGGGATAGATATTTCGAACCAGCAATCAGAATTAATTGATGTGGAGTTCCTTCATAATGCCACGTTAGCAGTGACCCTTTGTGGTGATGCAGCTGACCGTTGTCCGATGACACCGCCACATGTAAAAAGAGAACATTGGGGGTTTGATGATCCAGCAAAAGCGGAGGGAACCCCTGAAGAGAAATGGGCCGTATTTCAGCGTGTTCGGGATGAAATAGGAGAGCGTATTAAACGTTTTGCAGAAACTGGGGAGTAAAGATAGGTCATCTCTAGGGGCGAATAAACTATTTAAAATTCTCCTATCTACTATGTCTCGTTGTCGCAATATGGGCCTACCTTCTTGTGACTGATTTCATGTACAATAATTGATAAGACCATAACATGATAGCGTAGTTAAAAGGAACCGAACGTAATATAATCAAATTTTTCTCAACCCTTCTCATAATAGAGAAGGGTTGTTTTCATGCATTATAAAAAAATACCTCCAACCCGAAACCTTCAGCTAAACAATTCCGTATTACGAATTAATATAAATAACAAAGAATGGTAAAATGCAATATAGGAACTAGATTAGAAGTCGAATGAAAAAGCAGAGCATTAACATATAAAGCTAAACAGATTGTACGAGAACGGAGACCATACATAATGCAATTAAAAAAATATATCCAAACAAACTTCCCAGGCCTAACGCTAAAACCAAACCTCAGCTCCGAATGGAAACCAAGTCTTCATCTTGAACTAGCCAAAGGGCTTTATCCATTCAAAGAGGGGAGTGACGAGCTAAATCCAGTTTATTTTCAAACCGTCTATCATCAAGCCATCTCCCTGTTTCACGACCTATTCTCAGCCGAAGATGAAATACTATTGGTAACGAATAGTTATCGGTATAAAAAGGAAAGGAGAAAGAAGAGAAGAAAGCTTGGGATATATCTTCATTATATTAAAAGTAAAGATGTTCGCTCTCGTTTAACACAAGCAACCTTACCTTATATGTTTGAGGACGACGAGGAGAAGGAAGAAAAATATACATGCCAATTTTCTTTACGATGCCGTAAGCAAGACATCCGGTATTCTATTTTAATAAAGGCAATTTGCAATCAGGATTTTCCGTCATTGAAGCCAAGCATACATAATCCATCTAACTTGGAGGAGCCGGATATATTCTTTATGAACACGACGAGAAATATTATTTTTTACATGTATGATGATCGAGGGTGTGAGGTGATCGCGAGGGATAGAGAAGCGATACGCCCTATTTATGAAAAATATGCGGATTGGTTGGATGAAAGCAATCGGGCAGAAATCGATCAATACTTTACATGAAGTTGGAAATGGGGAATACTCGAATGAGCGGCTGTCCTCACGTGAAACCGAGATTACCACTCCATTTAATATATACAGCATGAAGTTATAGAAAAACAAAAGGGGAAATACAGTTATGCCAGAATCCAATGATTATTCATTTCGTAATATGAATAAAAAAGAAAAAGTCGCAACCGTTGTAGGAATAGGACTTCTCATACTGTTTGTCGCAGGTTTTATATTTGGACTTTATTTCTTTGGGCTTGCGGGTGTTTTTAAAGTGCTCGGTGTCCAGTATGATTCGGTCTGGTCGTTAGCTATTTTTGTTGTTAATTTGCTTGTGATCGGCCTTCTATTCGAGATATTTTCCAACGTGATATTTAAATTGTCCGTCCGGAATATGACGGGAAAAGCAAAAGTGCTCATGATCCGATTCCTTATCGAGGCAATCACGAACTGGGTTGTCATCTTTACAGTGGATGAGCTGATGAGGAGTATCACACTATCGCTTCAAACAGAGATTATCATTGCATTGTTTATTGCCACACTCGAAATTGTTTTCGATGATAAAGATACGAAGAAAAACACCGCGGAGTGAAAAGAAAAATAGAAGGGGAAATTACATATGATTGGTTTGCTTAATGTTGGGAGTCTCGTACTTGGACTGATTGCTTGGATCCTGCCTGTCATCAGTCTATTGAAATATAGAAGCACTAACAATACGAATTGGATTACGCTTTCCATTCTCAGTTTGAGTGCTTGTGCGATTTCGCTATGTTTCCAGATGTTTTACAATTATCATCTCGTGAAAATAGAGGATTGGGCTGCTCTGATGGATACAGCTGGCGCGGTCGTTTTTGCTGCCACAGTTTTGCTCATCGTGACGATTCTATTAAATGCCATTACGCTGTTCGTCTTTCGTTATAAATCAGCAAAGTAGGGCAATAAAAAAACATGAGGTTGAGGAGCAATGCAACTTGCATTATGTTAAGTTTCTTATTCAGGAGTCGATATTATTTGGGTTGATTATCATCGTGAATTATTTTTACAACATTCATCTTGGCCCACCATTTACTAAGGTTGATGTCCTAGCGAGCATCATATGTCTTCCTATTCTAGGCTATTTATTATTTTTAGCGTTTACGTTATTTAAACGTTTCGATTCGTTATCATTAAAAAGTAAAATCATTCTTTCTATCTTAAACTTTATAATAATAGCATTCATGATTGGAATTATTTTCTCGAGTGTTGGTATAAAGTGATAAATCTTAAAAGCTAAGAGAGGAAAACACCGATGACTCAATATATTTATCTCGCTTCACCTATCAGACTGCCAAAAGGTTCGTTTGGACAGTCATCTTTAGCGCCTGAACAACCGAATATCTTTAAGAGTGAATTGGATTTTGCCCACTTACATTTTGAAAACAATTATGATCCCGGATTAAAAGATAGATTCTCCTATAGTCCGCACTTTTCCTTCAAGCATCAAGTAGCGGCCGATGCTCGCGACATCCCGTTGAAACTTCAGTTACGAGGGACGGCGGAGGAAGCGAAGTGTTTAGGCATTCTGCATGCTTATATAGAAGAAGTTCTCCAGGCAAGCGGTGTTGTAGAGTATTTCACTTGTTTAAACGGTAAAGAGGAATCCGCCATTTCAAAAAAGCGCCACATTCGCTGGTCTGATATGAAAGATCCTTATGATTTAGTCCTGGAAGACCTGGAGTTCTGGGAGATCACTTTCTAACGTTATTTTCCCGCGTCAATCGGGAAAAATCAGTTACTTTCGTCTCATACTTCCAGAAAGCCCTCTCTGAGTAGAGAAGCAATACTTTTT